>JAZSHD010000055.1:0-5941 GCA_045533055.1 Victivallaceae bacterium
ACTACTCTCACATCCGCTCGCGGCCCTGACCGGGCTTGTTGCTGTTGGCAAACGACATCAACAAGTTTTGCAACAGCCCCGTTTCTGTTAAGCTTGTATCATGCGTTCAGTACGAAAGCCTTACATCGCAGATATTCAACTGCACCCGGTCGGTATTCATATAGTTATTCAGCTGGGGCGTGGCAAGCACATCCACCGTGCCGTGCATGAATTCTTCCGGCTGGAACTTGAAGGCGATAAACTCGATCTGATTGTGGAATCTATCCTGCAAGATTCCTCTGGTGTGCCGCTGCCCCACGGGGAACGCCCGCACGACTTCCAGCTCGTTGAACCGGTAGACCGGCTTCTGGTTGCCGTGACCGAAGGGGGCAAGTTCGTTGAGATAATCAAAGAATTCGCTATCCAATTCCTGAATTGCACATTCTCCGTCGTAAGCGGTGAATTCTTCCAGATCAGCTTCGCTCATCTGTGCCCGCACATGCTGTTCAAATTCCTGATAGAACTGGTCAATGAGATCGGCTCTGACCCCGATACCCACTGCCATTGGGTGACCGCCGTAACGCTCCAGCAAGGGGGCTGTTTTGCTCAATGCCGCCACCAGATTCAACGACCCGATACTGCGGCCGGAACCGTAAGCTACGCCATCATCCTGAATACTCAAAACAATGGTCGGGCGGTTGAAATCCCGTGCCAGACGGGATGCCACGATACCGATCACCCCCTGATGCCAGTTTTTACCGGCTACCAGCAAGGCGTAATTTTCCTGCAGCTGACCGTTGTTTTCCAGCTGGGTACGGGCTTCCTGATAGATCTCCTGTTCTTTATCCTGACGGCAGCGGTTGAAGTTTTCCAGCTCCGAGGCAAACCGGTAGGCTTCCACAATATTGTCTGATTCCAAAAGCGACAGTGCCACATTGGCGTCGCCCACCCGCCCGGCGGCGTTGATCCGGGGAGCCAATTTAAATGTAATATCCGACGGCGAAAGATCGCTCTTGAGCTTGCTGGATTCGATCAAAGCACGGATCCCCGGACGGAACTGCTTTTTAAGTATATCTATACCATATTTTACCATAATACGGTTTTCACCCAGCAGCGGCACAATATCCGCCACTGTCCCCAGTGCCACATAATCCAGAACATCTTCCAGATGGGTGGTAAAGCCGCCCAGATTATGCTCTCTGCCGTATTTGATAAAGGCGTGGGAGAGCTTGAACGCCGTCCCGGCCCCGGAAAGAATGTGCATATCTTCCAATTCCGGGTAGATCTTGGGGTTGATCACCGCCAACGCCCGGGGCAGTTCGCTGCCGGCTTCGTGGTGGTCGGTGATAATAGTATCAATATTCATATTCACCGCTTCGGCAACGGCATCCACACTGGTTATACCGCAGTCTACGGTTATCAGAACCTGACAGGGGCCGAAAAGAGCCAGAGCCTTCTGCAGACTTTCGGGAGTGAATCCATAACCGTCATCGAACCGGTGGGGTATAAAGCTGCTGACCTTTGCCCCGTTTCGCCGCAGCACCAGCGACAAAAGTGCACTGCCGGTGATACCATCGGTATCGTAATCACCGTGGATGAGGATATGTTCGTTGTTTTTGATCGCCTGCCAAATGCGTTCCGCAGCCTTTTCGATCCCCGGAAAGCGGTATGGATCGCTCAAGTTGCGCAACTGGGGATTCAGGAACCCCGCTACCTGTTTCGGCGTGATCTCGCGAGCGGCAAAATAAAGTGCGATTGGTCGCGGCAGATTGTGCTGCCGTCTTAATTCTTCAACTTCACTTGAAATATTTGCCCGTATCAATTTCCATTTTTTAGAGCCCATTTTCAATCCTTAAATTTAAAACTTCATAAAGTCAATATAACACTGTTTTAACATCAAGGCAATGTTTTAAACAGGAATATTCCGTTTTTTTTACTAAAAAAGAAGTTTTGACCTTGCAATATTGCAACTTTGGGACAATATTACCCAAAATTATAACAGAAAAACGGATTTTTTTTCAGATCATGCCGGATAAACCCAACAACCGCAAAAAACTTTTTATCGCCCAGCCACACGGTTTCTGCAACGGCGTAAGACGGGCGTTGAAATGCGTCGAAGACCTTTTGCCGGAATATGCCGGAAGGGTGTATGTTTATAACGAAATCGTGCATAACAGTTTTGTAGTAAATAAGTTAAGAAATTCCGGAGTAAATTTTACCCAAAGCCTTGATGCGATCCCGCCCGACAGCATAGTTGTCTGGAGTGCCCACGGCATACCGCCGCAGCTGGCGGCAGAAGCCCGGGAAAAAAATCTGCAAACTGTGGATGCCACCTGCCCATTGGTGCAGAAAGTCCACGATCTGGCACGGGAACACTCCGCTGCGGGCGATGTTGTGATATTCATCGGTCACCAAAACCACCCGGAAACAGTGGGGGTGCTGGGCTGCGGGAACATCTTGCCGGTCAGCACCATTGAAGATTGCCGGAAGTTGCCGGAACTCTCCCCGGAGCAGAAAGTGACCGTGCTGACCCAAACCACTCTGTGTTGGGGGGATGTGGAAAAAATCATCGGCAAACTTAAAGAACGGTATAAAAATCTGCATCTCTTATCGGGTATCTGCTACGCCACCAGCGAGCGGCAGCAGGCGGTAAAAGAATTGATAAAAAATTTTCATGCCGAATATATTCTGGTGATCGGTTCGCCCAACAGTTCCAACTCCCGCAGACTTTGCGAAACGGCAAAAAATTGCGGGGCACAAGCCCGGCTTATCGACGATCCGCAGGAAATTGCGGCGTTGGAGTTTGCCAATGTGGAGCGTCTGGGCTTGACCGCCGGAGCCTCGGCTCCCGAAACATTGTTGGAACAGGCGGTAAATATATTGAAAGAAAAACATGGTTTTGATTTATGCGAGGTTAAATGATGAATGATACAGCTGAAACATTCCTGAAAAAATTCGATCGCCCCTGCGAAGTCACCGCCTCCGCACCCGGCAGGTTGGAAATATTGGGCAATCACACCGATTACAACGAAGGCATAGTTTTAAGCTGTGCCGTGGATCAGCGTACCACGGTGGCGGCGGCAAAAAACAACTCCGGAAAGGTGCGGCTCTATGATATGCGGGCAGATTCGGAGGCAGTGTTTGAGATCGATAACCTTGTAAATACCATCAAGCCCAAGTGGGCAAATTATCCGGCAGGGGTGATTTCGGAACTGGCGGCAAGAAAGATAAAAGTCGGCGGATTCGATGCGGTCATCAACAGCACCGTGCCACTTTCTGCCGGTATGTCCAGTTCGGCGGCTTTTGAAACCGCCATACTTTTTGCCTTGAAAAAACTTTATGCTCTGGAAATAGCTCCCGCCGAAGCCGCCCGTATCGGACAAGGCGTGGAAAATAACTTTCTGGGGGTGAAAACCGGTCTGCTCGACCAGTTCAGCAGTATTTTCGGCGTGGAAAACAGCTTTATACTTTCTGACTTCCGCACGGTGGAAGTGCTGAAAACTGTTCCCATGCCCGCCGGAGCCGGTATTCTGGTAGTCAACAGTATGCAGAAACATGATCTGGTGGACAGCGAATACAACCACCGCCGTGCCGCTTGCGAAAGTGCCGCCGCCAAACTTGCCCGTCGGCACAAAACAGTAAAGAGTTTGCGGGATGTATCAAGCAAACTTCTGGACAGTGAAAAATCTCTGCTGACCGATATTGAATACCTTCGCTCCAGACATGTGGTCGAAGAGTGCGAACGGGTCAGTAGTGCAGTCCAACTGCTGGCTGCCGGAGATTTGACCGGCTTCGGTCAGCTCTGGTGGGATTCTCACGAAAGCAGCAAAGTGAACTTTGAAAATTCCACCCCCGCTCTGGATAAAATAGTGGAGTTTTCCCACCAGCTGCCCGGAGCGTTGGGTGCCAGACTTTCCGGCGGCGGCTTTGGCGGCATAACCATACATCTGGTCCGCAGCGAAGATATGGAAAATTATGAAACAAGTATCAAAGAGCTTTATAAAAGCTATTGCAATATCGAGCCGGAAACCATAGTCTGCCACCCGGGAGCAGGGGCTTGCTGAAAATTTACTCTTACAATTTATGACAGACAAAAAAATGCAGTTTTCAACTTGCAATAGTTTTATTGATAATGTATAGTAAATTCAACAGGTTATACACAAAACAACCAATGGAGAGATCTATGAAAAGCAAGATTTTTATGTTGTGCATGGCCGTTATGGCAATGCAAGTCATCACCACCGGCTGCGGCTCGACTGCCGAAAAAACTGTGGTCAAAACTCCGGAAGTAAAATCCGCAGCTCCGGTGGCTGTCAAGAGTAAAAAAGCCAAATATCAACCTCCGGCATTGACCGACAAGGACTCCTGGACAATGGTGGTGGTGCCCGATGTGCAGGGTTACAGCAAACTCCGCAGAAACTACGGCATTATGGAGATCCAGAACGCCTGGATCGTGGATAATCTTGCCAAATTGCGTATCCAGCAGGTGCTGTTCACCGGCGATTTGACCAACCGCAACGACCTGCCGGTGGTGGAACCCGGAAAAAATGATCTTATCAGCGAAGAACAGTGGAAAGCCTTCTCCCGTGCCGTGGAGCGGCTGGATGGCGAAGTGCCTTACATACTCTGCACCGGCAACCACGATTACGGTATCCGTTCGGCAGAAAACCGCAACAGCTTTTTCGGCAAATATTTCCCCACCGACCGCAACAAGCTGACCCGCCGTCAGCTCATTGCCTGTGCACCTAACGCATTCGGCGTTTCCACATTGGAAAATGCGGCGTATGAGTTTACCGCACCCCATCCGGACAACCGTAAATTTCTGATCATCGCTCTGCAATTTGCCCCCACCGATGAAGATTTGGAATGGGCAAAAAATATTGCCGATCAGCCCCGCTTTGCCAACCACATCGGCATTGTGCTGACCCACTCCTATCTGAGTTCGACCGGCAAACGCATTGCCAGAGAGAAGTATATTTTAAGCCGTAAAGGCGGCAACCCCGGCGAACAGATCTTCCGGAAGCTGGTATATCCGGCAAAGAATATCCGGCTGGTGGTTTGCGGCCATATTGCCAGCCCCGACAAATGGAATCGTGGTATCTCCTTTGCCATAGATAAAAATGCCTCCGGCAAAAGCGTTGCCCAGATGGCGTTCAATACCCAGGCTATCGGCGGCGGCTGGCACGGCAGCGGCGGCGACGGCTGGTTGAGATTGCTGGAATTCATGCCCGACAAAAAGACGGTCAAAGCCACGACCTTCTCGCCCTTCTTTGCGTTGTCGCCCTCCACGCGGTATCTGGCATGGAAGCACGATGAATTGAGCAAATTTACCTTTACCATTGACTGATGAAGCAAGGTAAAAGTCAGAAATAAACGGCTTTGTTCCCTCCTCAAGTACCGACCTTTATCGGGAACAGAGCCAATAAAAAAGAGTCATCTGCTCATAAACTGTCAGATGACTCTTTTTTATATTGCTTTAGCGTAAAAAAAACTACCGGCTGAGCCGGTATGTAGCCGAAATAGCTTTAGCTTAAAGATGACAAAGTCATTAATCAAATGCGAGCATTTTATGACATTGAATAATGTTAAGAGCGTAAAATAAAAAAGCTCATAGCACACCCAATCGTGGGTTAACGCGTAATGAGCTTAAAATATTCTTCCCGCAGGCCATCAATCGTGAAGCGCAACACACTCGGGAAAGCTATGCTTACTATAACCTGCTTTTTTGAGAAAGTCAAATATTTTGGCTCTGTTCCCAATACGGGTAGGTCAGTAAAAATCTTTATGATCAACTTTTGTAGTGGAACTTTTTTAAAACTTGAATGGCATTTATCTATTTGCAGAGCAAATAGATAAATGCCGGGAAAAGGTTTGGAAAAAGGGGGTGGAGTTTGAGTTGCTATGTTAAAAGGAAACATTTTGTCGTAAAAAAGTGGCTGATTCTCAAAAATGTGATACTGTG
>JAZSHD010000129.1:0-27541 GCA_045533055.1 Victivallaceae bacterium
TGAGGAGGGGGAAAAGGACCTTTCCTCAAAAGGTCTTTTCCCCCTCCTCAAGTACCGACCCTTATTGGGAACAGAACATTTTTAAATCACTTTTTCAGCTGGGAATAAGGGCAAAAAAAACTCCCATCTTGCGACGGGAGCTTTTTCGGAAAGTCGATCAACTGAAATTATTCAGCCATCTTGCTTTCGATGTATTCGATAGCCTTGCCAACGGTGGTCAGCTTTTCGGCATCTTCGTCCGGAATGTCGGAGTTGAAACCTTCTTCGAAGGCCATGACGAGTTCCACGAGGTCGAGGCTGTCGGCACCGAGGTCTTCGATGAATTTGGCATCATTGGTGACCTGATCTTCGGTGACACCGAGCTGGGCGACGACGATTTCTTTGACTTTCTGTTCTACAGCAGACATTTTACTTCTCCACTTTGAGTTTACTTTATATCTGTCTAACGGGTTTCATATCCACAGTCGAAATAAACGACTTGCATATAATATAGCATAAAACGGAAAAAAATCAAATTTCAATGCTGAAAAATGTTTTTTTCCGTAATTTGCCAAATTACATGAGCATACCGCCGTCAATATTGATCACCTGACCGGTCACATAATCTGAATCGGGACTGGCGAGGAAGTAGACCACATTTGCCACATCTTCGGGAGTACCGCCACGCTTCATGGGGATAACCTGCATAAAGGCTTCGCGGGCTTCTTCGGAGAGCTTGCCGGTCATATCGGTAATGATGTAACCGGGGGCAACTGCGTTGGCCTGAATGTTGCGGCTGGCAAATTCTTTGGCAACGGTCTTGGTCAAACCGATGACCCCGGCCTTACTGGCAGCGTAGTTGGCCTGACCGACATTACCCATTCTGCCGACAACCGAAGCGATATTGACGATCTTGCCGGCACGGGCCTTCATCATCGGGCGGATAGCAGCCTTGGTGAAGTTGAAAGTACCCTTGAGGTTTACGGCGATAACTTTGTCGAAGTCTTCTTCGGTCATACGCAGCATGAGTGTATCACGGGTGATACCGGCATTGTTGACCAGAATATCCAGCGAACCGAAATCGGCAACCACCTGGGCAATGGTAGCTTCAGCATCAGCAAAGCTTGCCACATTGGCAGCGTAAGCCTTGGCTTCGATACCCTGGGCGGTGAATTCATCGGCAGTAGCCTGGGCAACATCGAGCATGATGTCGACGATTGCAAGTTTAGCTCCTTCGGCAGCCAGACGGGCAGAAATTGCTTTACCGATACCACGGGCACCGCCGGTCACCAGAGCGACTTTGCCTTCCAGACGTTTTTCGAGACTCATAATATTTTCCTTTCTTTAGAGTTCAAACGCTTCGAGCGTTTCAACACTGTTGATATTTATGCATTTTACATCAGGCAGAGTACGACGCATCAAACCGGTCAGCACATTGCCGGGCCCGAATTCGATCATGGTATCCGCACCGGCTTCCACCATGGCGGTAACTGATTCTTCCCAGCGGACAGAACCGGCGACCTGACCTGCCAGATTGGCTTTGAGTTCCGGCAGAGTCGCTGCGGGGGCAGCGGTCAGGTTGTGGTAGACCGGAATGGCGGGCATCTTCAAGCCGACCGAACTCAAGACAGGTTTCAGACCCACCCCGGCACTCTTCATGAGGCGGGAGTGGAAAGCCCCGGCTACATTCAGCGGAATGATCTTTTTCAGACCCTTTTCCTGCAGCAGTTTGATTGCCCGGATCACCTGGGCTTTATCGCCGGAGATCACCACCTGAGCGGGGCTGTTGTAGTTGGCTATATCAACTTCGCAGCCGCCGCAGATTTCTTTGATGACCATGCGGTCTTTGCGTTCACGGCTGATGACCGAAGCCATGGCACCTTTGGTTTCGTTGCAGGCTTTGTCCATAAGTTCAGCACGGCGGGCAAGGAGTTTCAAGCCTTCAGCAAAGCTGAAAGTTCCGGCTGCGTAGAGTGCACCGTATTCGCCCAGACTCAAACCTGCACATGCTGTGGGCAGTACGCTTTCGCCGAAGCGGCTGCGGAATGCTTCCAGACAGGCTACACTCATGGTGTAGATAGCAGGCTGGCAATAGATGGTTTCGGTCAGCTTTTCGGCAGGTCCTTCAAAGCAGATTTCAGAGATCTTGTAGCCCAAAGTGGCATCGGCTTCGTCAAAAATGGCTTTGGCGGCAGGATACTTTTCGTAAAGATCTTTACCCATGCCCACAGCCTGGGCACCTTGCCCGGAGAATGCAAAAAATGGTTTCATGTTTTTTCCTTGTGAAAAAGACAACCCTATCCGCATAACGCTGTTGTCTGCCAACTTGCAATGCGGAAGCTGCTGTCCGGTTTATAAAAAATTCAATCGCAATCACTCAATATTGCCCTGACAAAAGTGCAGCGGCACTATTGTTTCTATTAATATATAGTATTTCGTCACAAATGCAAGTAAAGCATATTTGCAATCATAACAAAATTGATGTAAATTATATAAAATCGCTAATTTTTAACATATTTGGAGATATAAAATGCGTATTCTTTCAGGTTTTCAGCCTTCCGGCACTTTGCACTTGGGCAATTATTTCGGTGCCATGCAGCCCAATCTGGAATTTCAGAAAATGGGCGAAAGCTATCTTTTTATTGCCGACTACCACGCTTTGACCACCAGCCCTGAACCGGAGGCCCTCCGGCAGCGGGTGCTGGATGTGGCACTGGATTTTCTGGCTTGCGGGCTGGATACGGATCACACGGTATTTTTCCGGCAGAGCGATGTACCTTGCGTTACTGAACTTATGTGGATACTCAACACCATCACCACCGTGGGTTTCCTTGAACGGGCACACAGTTATAAAGATAAGATAGCCAAGGGGTTTATGCCCAACGCCGGTTTGTTCACCTACCCGGTGCTGATGGCGGCAGATATTCTTCTGTACCAGAGCGATCTGGTGCCGGTGGGCAAAGATCAGAAACAGCATTTGGAGATCACCAGGGATCTGGCGATCCGCTTTAACGAGCGTTACGGCGAAGTCTTTACCGTGCCCGACGGGCATATTGCCGAAAATGTGGCAGTGATCCCCGGCTTGGATGGTCAGAAGATGAGCAAAAGCTACAACAACACCATTCCGCTGTTTGGTGCCCCCAAAGCCATCCGCAAGCTGATAATGAGCATCGTTACCGACTCCAAAGGTCTGGAAGATGTCAAAGACCCCGACACCTGCAATGTGGCAAAACTTTACAAACTCCTTGCCACTGATGAACAGTACGCCGACCTTTGCAGCAAATACCGTGCCGGCAACTTTGGTTACGGCCACGCCAAACAGGCGTTGTTTGAAGCGGTCGAAGCCTATTTCGGCCCCATGCGTGCCAAGCGTGAAGAGTTTGCCAAAGACCCCGGCGAAGTCTGGAACATTCTCAATAAGGGTGCGGAAAAAGCCCGTGCCACTGCCGAAGCAACTATGGAAAAAGTCCGTAAGGCAGTTGGTTTGCGGTAAACATCTTGTAAATTATTTTGTCCGGAATTCTGCTGAAAGGATTTTTGTATGCCAGGATTTATAAGCCGTTTGCTGGAACGCCGCCGCATGGAGCGTGAAGGTCAGCTGGGTACCCGAAAGCGGCGTACCGACTCCATCTGGGGCGAAGCTGCTGACCGCTCGCCGGTGCTGACTATTGTGCTGGTAGGTTTGCTGTTGATCGTATGTATGACGGTGCTGACTCTGCCGGATCTGCGGCATTACCCCGAACTGGTACCCAATCAGCTGGCTCCGGCAACGATTTTTGCCCGGGTGGATTTTTCCTACGAAGATAAAGCTGCCACTGCCGCCCGGCGGGAGGAAGCCACGCTCCGGCAGCCGCGTTATTTCCGGATCTCTACGCAAAACAATGACCAGATCAACAAACGCTGGGATTTGCTTTTGGATTACATGCACAAGCGGTTGGAGCTGGAAAAAACCAAAAAAGTCTATTCGGCTTCCGATACACCGGTGGCACAGGAAGTTGCAGCATTGAGTCCGGCAGCTTTTCTGGTTTTGTCCCGGCTGGATAAGGATCAGCTTTTGCGGGAACAGTTCCGGGATGAGCTTACCCGGCTTTGCAATGACGGCATCATTGATTTGAGTTTGCTTACAGACCAATCGCCGGAGTCGCTGGTGCGGCTGGTGGATAACGCCGGACGGGACAGAATGGTCAGGACTCTCAAATCGCTTTTGACCGTAAAAGAAGCCGCCAGACAGCTTTCGCAGCTGCTTTTGAGCTACACGCCCGAAAAGAAAGCCGCCCAGCTGGATCAGGAGGCTTTGGAACGGCTCATGTATACTTTGCTGGGCAAAAACGGCAATCTGGAGCTGGATGGCAAACGCACCATCGCCCGGCGGGAAAGTGCCATCAAAGCCGTTCAGCCGGTGATGAAAGAGGTCAGCAAAAACGATTGCATCATCAAACGCAACAGTCTGGTGACTTCGCAGGTGCTGGATGCACTTGCCGCCCAGAAAGCGGTGCTGGAAATGCACAATCAGGAAGAGGATCGCTGGCAGAACTTCTGGCACAATCTTTTCTGGAGTTTGATCATGATTTTGTTTGCCGGATTTTATCTGGCAAATATCCATCCGGAGATCACCCGCAGCTCCCGGAGGATCGCCATGATCGTTACCGTAAGCGGTGTGTCGCTGGGGATCAACTATCTGGCAATGGAAACATTTTACTTTTTCAGCGGCACGCTTGCCATACCGCCGGATTTGGTTGCCGATGCTTTGCCGCTGGCTCTGCCCGCAGTATTGCTGACTGTTATGGCAGGGTACCGGGTGGCGTTGTATGTGGGGTTTTTTGTGGCGATGATTTCAGCTTTGATGGTGGAGTCGTCGTTCAGCGTGGCGTTGGAAGGTTTTGTTTTGAGTGCCGTTTGCGGTTTGTGGGTGCGGCCCTCGGGGAATTACCGCAGCTTCTTTCTGCGGGCGTTCCTCTGTGTGTCACTTACGGTCTGGCTTTTGGACTTCAACATGTTCTGGCGGATCACCAGTGCCCCGGCAGTGCTGGCATTTTCGCTGGCTCTGGCGGTGGCAAATGCGTTGTTTACCGCAGTGGCAGCAATGCTGCTGACCTTTCTGTTTGAGCTGCTTTTCAATGTCAGTACCAATATGTCGCTGATGGTTTTGTGCGACTACAACCACCCGCTTTTAAAAGAACTGCATTTGAAAGCACCCGGTACTTCGCTGCACAGTCAGAATGTGGCGGTGCTGGCAGAAAATGCCGCCGTGGAAATCGGAGCCAACGCGGTTTTAGCCCGTGCCGGGGCGTTGTTCCACGACATAGGCAAGATCAAAAATCCGGAATACTTTATTGAAAACAACCAGAGCGGCAGCAATCCCCACGACCGGATTTCCGCCCGCATGAGCAGTTTGATCATCAGCAACCATGTCAAAGATGGTTTGGATATGGCTGTGCAGTACAAGCTCTGCCGGTCGGTGCGGCAGTTTATCCAGCAGCATCAGGGTACTGACCTTATCCAGTACTTCTATCATCAGGCGGTCAGCAGCGGCGAACAGGTCGTGGAAAGCGACTACCGCTACCCCGGGCCGCTGCCCCACGAAAAAGAGGTGGTCATTGTCAGTCTGGCAGATGCCTGCGAAGCGGCGTGCCGTTCGCTGGAAAAACCTACCGCCATCAAGATCGAAACCATGGTGAATGATATTTTCCGCAAACGCTGGCGGGATGGCCAGCTGGACGATGCCAATCTGACCATTGAGGAACTGTCGCGGATCAACGAAAGTTTTGTTCATACACTTATAACCATGTATCACAGCCGGATAGCTTATCCCAAGGATGATAACGATGAAGACAACATACTCTTTTCAGAGCATGCAGCGGCCGGTGCCGAACCGAAAGCTGCTGCACCGGGCAATGAATGATGCCGCACGACTGGCAGGTTTGCCGGTGGAGAAAGACTGGGAGTTCCGCATCTGGTTCCTGGACGACGAAGCCATGGCCCAAGCTCATGTGGATATTATGGATGTGGAAGGTACCACCGATGTTATAACCATGGCATATCTGGAAGAACCGGAGGCTCTTTTCCCCGGCGATATGGGGCTGGAGCTGCTTATATGCGTACCCTTTGCTGAACGGGAAGGTGCCGAGCGGGCGGATTCAAGCTTTGCCGATGAACTTATGCTTTACATAGTCCACGGCTGTCTGCACGCCGCCGGAGAAGATGACCTGACCGACGAAGCCAGAGTTTCCATGCGTCGCCGGGAGGCGGAAGTCATGAGCCAAATGCGTGGATCATACGATTTTACTGAAATATTTCCCTGCACGGTAAATTGATTACTTAAGTAATTCCACAACCGATGTGTTGGCGGGGTTGTTTTCCATGGCTTTTTTAAGTTCGGCAACTACCTCGGCAGCTTTGGCGGGCAGCGAGGCAAGCTCAAAAAGTTCCGGGTGGGGCAGCGATATATCGTCGTAACGCTCCAAAACAGTTACTATGGTCATTCCGGTTATGGGCAAAGCCGGAACATAGCGGGGATTTTCGTATTCGCCGGGGCTGACGGAGGTTACTATATTGTGCTGGGCAAGGCGGTTGAGTATTTCGCTGGTCAAAGTGCGGGAGAGCTGCAGCTTTTTGGCGATCTCGTCAACCGTAGGGGCAAGATGACCTTCGGAAAATTCTCCGGTTATAACTGCGGCAATGGTCAAAGCCAGCAGGCGTTTGTCTGCTTCGGTACGCTCATAGTCTTTGCGGCATTTGCTTTCGTAGTCGTAATTCTGATAAAGATAGCACAATATTACCCCGAAAAGCATTATCAGCCAGTTGAGCTGCATCCAGATCAAAAAGAGCGGCAAAGCCGAAAAACTCCCGTAAATAACATTGTAGCGGGAAAGTGCCATCTGCACAAAAATATATCCGCACTGCACCACTTGATAAAGGCTCCCGGCAATGACCCCGCCGAAAAGTGCCGCCGAAAACTTTACCCGGGTGTTGGGCAGAAATATGTAGACAAAGGTAAAAAGCAGCCACGCCAGAAAGAACGGTACACACTGTATACCAAACTCCACAATGGGGCGGCTGTAACTTAAAAGGGTATGCTTTTCAGTAAGCTCCCGCAAAACCCGGGAAACTATCACCGTAGCCGAACTTGCCGCCAGCAGCAGTACCGGGGCGATCACCAGAAAAGAGAGGTAGTCGGTGAATTTGCGGAAGATCGTCCGGGATTTTTTCACCTGCCACACCCGGTTGAAGGCACTTTCAATATTACCGATCATTTTGACCACTGACCAGCAGAGGATCAGGGCACCGATCCCGGCGACCAGACCGCCTTTGGTTTCCCGCAAAGTGGTATCGGCAAAGTTGTATATCCAGTTCAAGATTTCGCCGTGTTCGCTCAACTTTTCGGTCAGTTCCTGTTTGAGCCACTTATCCAGATCAAAACCTTTGGCTACGCCGAAAACCAGAGCAAAAACCGGTACGATGGCAAAAAGTGTATAGTAAGTCAAAGCCGACGCCCGCAGCTGGCCTTCGCTGGCTCCGAATTTGAAAATCGATTCAGCAAGAATATTCACACAGCGGCGGAAATGCCACATCAGATTGGGTTTGTTTTTGGCGGACATAACTTGAAACCTTTCAGTAAAATTGTAAAACTTTTGAGGAAAATATAACCTTATTGATAAAAAATGTCAAATAACCTGTAAATATTTCTGCAAGGAAAATTGATTTTTTACTTTGTTGGTGTAATTTGTGAATATGTAAATAATGGAGTTGAGAGAGAGGTTTTTTATGGGTAAAGTTTTTGATATAAGCGTTATGGATTGTGAGGAGCGTTGGGGATTTGCCCCCGGCGGTTTGACCGCAGTAAGAAAAATCACCAGTCTGATCCCGGCAGTGATACTTACAGCGGCGGTGTACGGCGTTTTGAGCTTGCTGAAAATCGCTTTCCCGGGCAATGATATGATAAATATGTTCTTCCCTTACGGCGAAGCAGATCGCACCTTCATACCGCTTATCACAGTATTTTTTGCCATGTGGTGCTGGGCGATGCTGGCAATGAAAAAGCGGAAACTGACCGTGCAGAAAAAGCTCTTGAAAGCTCTCGGAAATTGCCATACCATCGAAGAAAAAGTTGAGTTTATTGCTCAAAATGTGGAACAGCCTCAAGAGTTTGCCGCCGCTGAACTTTTGCTTTTGAAGTACCGTTGGGAAAAAAGCAATATGAGCTCTGCTGAAACCGATACACTCTTATCCGGTGCCGCGGTGGAGTACGAAAAGGCCTCCGACAGCAGCTTTATACCAATAAGCATGCTGATCTGGGCGATCCCGGTGTGGGGTTTTATCGGTACGGTTCTGGGGCTGGCAAAGGCGGTCAGCAAGTTCGGTTTGCTGGCAAATTCAGTTGACGGCATGAGTTTCAAAAACATTCTGCCGCAAGTTACCGGCGGACTTGCTACGGCGTTTGAAACCACGCTTATAGCGTTGGTGCTGGCTTTGATACTGCAAATATTCTCCTCCTGCCGCCGCCAGGATGAAGAACTCTTTTTCGGCTCGTTGAAAAGCCGGATAAGTGCTGAAAATCAAGAAAAGCCGGAATAATGAATATATTCCGCAAAAAACACCGTCCGGTGCCGGTGTCGTTTTTTGCTTTTCAGGATATAATAACTGCACTGGCCGGCTGTATGCTGATTTTTGTGCTGGCTTCGATCGCCGCAAAAACCAATTCCGCTTCGGTGGAGGATGGCGGCTTGATCGACAGCAAAGAGTATGATTTGCTGCAAAATCAAATCAAACTCAACAACTCGCTGCTGGCAAAGGAAGAGCAGGCTATAGCTGTGCTGGAACAGGAATTTGACCGGAGCAAACTTGCTGAACAAACTCAAAAACATAACAAAAATCTGGCTTTGAGCCGCCGGAAACTGGAAAAAGTCGCCCGGGAGCGAGCCCGCTTATTTGACGAAATAAAGCGATCGCTGGAGCTTGAGCAGAAGCTGAATCGCACTCTTGCAGAAAAAAATCCCCAACTTGCCGCACTTATAAATCAAGCCGATAAGCTGCAGCAGGAGTATGCCATGCAGCAAAGCAAACTATTGTTTGCCGATAGTAAGAAGAAAAATCTTGTATTGACCGTATCCCGCAAGTGCTGGCTCTGGCAGGCTGTTCCCGGCAAAACTCCGGAACTGCTGGGCAACAGCGTGGAGGCTCCGGAAAAAGTGGTGCAGAAACTCTATGACTGCAAAAGTTCTGAAGTCCGGCTGATAATTGCCGTCCGCCCCTCCGGAGGCGGCTTTATTGAGCAGCTGAAAAAACTTTTGAAGCATACTTTCCCGGCAATGGAAATCGTGGCGGAGCCTTTGGCAAGTGAAAATTCGGGAGGGTTGGAGTTGTGAAAAATCATCTTTTTGATTCCGACAGTACCGAGCTTTTGCTGGATGCCATGTGCAATGTATTCGGCGTGGTGCTTTTGATCGCCATTATTATTGGCGGCGTAACTGTTTCCAACAAAATCACCGACCCGGGAACGGTCAGAGTTGAAACCTTCAAGCAAGCCGAACAGAGTGCCGCTTTGCAATCAAGCCGACTGAAAGCCGCCCGGGCAAGGCGGGATTTTCTGCAAAGTCTGCACCATAACAGAAAAACTGCACTGCCGCCGGAGGCGATAGATAGAGCTTTGGAGCAAGCTCACCGCCAGCTGGTGGATAAGGTCAATGCTCAAGCCGACCGCATTGAAGCTCTGCACAGTCAGCTTGCTGCCGAAAAAGCTCTCACCTGGCGGTTGCAAAACTCCAGTATTGAGCAGGAAAGAGCCTTGATCGCCCAGTATCAAAGTGCTTTGCAGAACGCTCAAAGCCGCCAAGCCATACTTTACGGAGTTGCCGCTGCCGGCAAACTTACTCCGTGGCGGATATTGGCAGATAAAGAAAAATTTTATGTTATCGGCAGCAATGCAGAGATTTACCGGGGTTCTGACCGGGATTCTCAAGTCGATATAAGGTCGTTCAAACAAGGCAAACACCGGTTTTTCCGTATTGTTAAAAGAGTCAATAAGGGTATGTTGTTAAAGGAGTTATCTCTGGAAAAAATGCGGATCGCTCCGGCGGACAGCAGTAAATACTTTGTGGAGATCTTATCCGAACCCGATGCCGTGGCGGCAGCGGCTTTGCTGGTAAAAACTCTGCGGCAGAACAACATCTATTTTGCTTGGCGGACAGTTCCCGCCAACGGGGCGGTTTTGCGGACGGCGGAAAGGGGGAATTATGAAATTTCCCGCTAAAATTTGTATTGCAATATCGTTGATCGTTTTGTCGGCAGCTGCCGTTTGGTATGCTGCAAGCAGACAAAAACCGGCAGCGGCAATGCCGGAAGAGAGTTTGAAAAGTGTTCCGGAGCGGAAAGCATTTGAACCTGTCAAAAAACTTGAGCTTCAGCGGTATACCAGTTTGCCGGAAAGCAAGATCGATACCGCCGACAGCTTCAACGCCAATGCTTTGGCAGCTGCATTGCAGGAATGTGCTGCCGGGATTTTCCGTGCCGTACTGCCGGAAAAATCGGTGCTGCTCATGCCGCTGGATATGGAATTGCTGGATGGCGAAAGTGCCCGGGTATCCGGCAATGCAATAATTTTCAAAGGAACAAAGGAGCAGAAACTCCATTGTCAGGTAAAAATAAATTTTCTTGCCGACGGCAGCTGCGAAGCGGATTATCCCCGTTTTTTCAGTGAAAAATAGAGTTCCGATACCGTCCTGCCGCTGTCCGGGAACACCCAATCCGGGGCGATCTCGTTCAAAGGCTCCAGTACAAACAATCGTTCCTGTGCCCGGGGGTGGGGCAAGGTCAGGCGGGGCAAATCGGCCACTTCATTGCCGAAGATGATAATATCTATATCCAAAGGCCGGGGCAGATGAAAACCGTGGTCAACGGGCCTGCCGAGAGTCTGCTCGATACTTTGAGTTATCTCCAAAAGCTCCATGGAACTGCCCGCAAAAGTTCCGGTCAAAGCTGAATTGTAAAAGTCCGGCGTCCCCGGCGGGCAATCCACCGGACAAGTGATGATAGTGGCGGCAAGGCGTTCCACAACAAAACCATGTGTTTGCAACAGCTGGCACGCCATGCGGAAAATCGCTTCGCTCCCGGCAGCATTGGAACCCAGAGCAAGGGCAGCCGGGGTCGGAAAATTTTGCTTTAATATGTTCATTTGCAACCAAATCAAATTGTAAAAATATTTATTGCGTATATATTATATAAAATAACGCATTACATGGTTTTAAGCCAATTTTATATAACTTTTTATCAAGGATTTTTTAACGGTTATGTTGAAAGTATATTTTTTAGGCTCCGGCGATATTGCAGTGCCGGTGCTGAAGAAACTTGTGGAGCAATCCCGTGCCGGATCGCTGGAGCTTGCCGGGATCGGCACCCAGCCCGACCGCCCCGCCGGACGCAAACGCTCTCTCATGTCCACGCCCGTAGGCAAATTTGCCGCCGAAAACGGTTTGGAAATCGATAAATATGTGTCGCTCAATGACGGTACCGCTCAAGCCAAACTCTCCACGCTGGATCTGGACTTTGTGGTGGTCGTAAGCTACGGCCAGCTTTTGAAAAAGCCGCTGCTGGAGCTGCCCAGATACGGTTGCGTAAATGTGCATGCTTCACTGCTGCCCCGCTACCGGGGAGCTTCGCCGATCATGCACGCCATTGCTGATATGGAAAAATCCACCGGCGTCTGCTTTATGGATATGGAGATCGGGCTGGACAGCGGCAAAGTTTATAAAACTATTGAATATCCGCTGGATGGTACCGAATACGCCGATGCTCTGGAAATAAAACTGGGCGAGATCGCCGCTGAAGATACCCTGCAGGTCTTGAAAGATATTGCTTCCGGCGTACTTGCCGGTACACCTCAAGACCCCGCACTGGTCACTATGACCACCAAAATCAAAAAGAGTGACGGCATTATTGATTGGAGCAAGTCCGCTAAAGCTATCGAAGCCGGAGTCAGAGCCTGTACTCCATGGCCCGGAGCGGTTTTCAGTCTGGATATAAATGGCGAAGTCAAAACGCTGACTCTGACCAAAGCTCAAATCGTGGAAAACACTCTTGCAGCCGAACCCGGCACCATCATTCAGGCCGACCGCAAAGGCTGGGTGGTTGCCTGCGGTGAACAGGCTCTGCAGCTTGTTGAAGTTCTGCCGCAGGGAAAAAAGCCCATGCGGGGAAGCGATTACCTTAACGGCTGCCGCAACAGCCTTGCCGGCGGAAAAATGCTGGCAGGAAAGTAAATTTTATGAATATATTCAAAAACAAACCCGGCAAACAGCTTATCGTAAACTGCGAAAAACTGGAAACCAGCGTAGCTCTTTTAAGCAGCGGCAAGCTGGAAGAATACCTTATGGAGCGGCACAGCGATACCCCGGTGCCGGGCAATATCTATCTGGGCAAAATCGTAAATCTGGAGCAGAAACTGCAAGCGGCTTTTGTGGATATCGGCTGCGAAAAGAATGCTTTTCTGCACTATTCAGATATGCTCACCGGTGCCGACGAAGCGTTGGATAAAATCATCGAAGCCAATCCGGCACCTCCGGCAGGCAAACGCAAAAAGCGGGGACGCAGCAAAACCGAAACTTTGCTGGATACCGCCATTAAACTGCGTAAACGCAAGCTGACAGTCAACGATATACCCGAAGTTTTCAAACCGGGTATGGAGCTTCTGGTACAAGTCACTAAAGGCCCCATCGGCACCAAAGGTGCCCGGGTCAGCACCGATATATCCATTGCCGGGAGATTTCTGGTATTGATGCCCTACGCCGACCATCTGGGGCTTTCCAGTAAAATCGAAGGTGAGGTGGAGCGTGCCAGATTGCGGAAAGTTCTGGAAAGTTTGGAGCGGCCCGAAGGCATGGGGCTTATTTGCCGCACCGTGGGCGAAGGCAGAAAAAGCATCTACTTCAAACACGACCTGAACATCTTGCTGGATTATTGGGAGAAGATCGACGAAGCTCTGGAAAAAGGCGTCAGCCCTGCACTGGTCTACCGGGAACCCAATTTGCTTGAACGCGCCATCCGGGACTTTATGACCGAAGAGATCGACGAGATAATCGTGGATAATATGGAAGCATACGACCAAATCTATGCTGCCATCAAAAAATTCGGCGGCAGAAAGCAGGCCGCCAAAGTCAGCCGCTACAAACAAGTGCAGAATATTTTTGAAGCCTACCAGATCCAAGAGCAGTTGAATTTGGTCTTTCAGCGGAAAGTCCCCATTGCCGGAGGCGGCTACATTTGTATTGACGAAACCGAAGCATTGATCGCTATTGATGTAAACAGCGGCAGATCCAAAGTGGGCAGCGATCAGGCGGAATTGATTTTCCAGACCAACTGTGCCGCCGCTGAAGAGATCGCCCGCCAGCTGCGGCTGCGGAATGTGGGCGGACTGGTGGTGCTGGATTTTATTGATATGAAAAGTATGCACCACCGGGACGAGCTTTATAAACTTATGAAAAAGCTCACCAAAGATGACCGTGCCAAAACCCGGGTCTTGCCGGTCAGCAAGCTGGGGCTTATGGAAATGACCCGCCAGCGGGAACACGAAAGTATTCAGGATGCGGTGTATGTAAACTGTCCCTACTGCCGGGGCAGCGGTTTGGTCAAGTCGCCGGAAAGTATGAGTGTGGAAATACAGCGGAAACTTGCCAGTGTATTGCGTAACAAACTCTACCGCAAAGTGCCGGTCAGGATCAGTATGCACCCGGAGGTATTGCAGCGGTTGAAAAATCAGGATGCCGGTCTGCTGGATGAGTTGAGCTATGAGTTCAAACATGAATTGAGTTTCCGGGGCGATGAAGAGCTGCACATCGAAGAATTCCACATCTACAACGCCGATACCGGGGTGGAGCTGGTATGAAAAAAGCTGCAAAACGCATCTATCTGGGGAAATATATCGTGCTGGCTCTGTTGCTGCTGGCAGCCGCAGCGGGCGGCTTGTACTGGTATATGACTATGGAAAAGCGGGACGAAGTATTGATCAAAAATATGCTCAATACGCTGGCAGAAGATTTAAGCAAATCCGATAAAGAGAGTACCGCAACGGCTCTTTTGAAAGTCAAAGGCGTTGCCGGAGTTTTTGCCGACCCGATGGTTTTCGGTATGGATCGCTATGCCGCCGGCAGCTACGACCGTGACCGCTTGCTTTCCAGCATTGGCAGATACCGCACTTTGATCGGCAAGGCGGAGGTCACAGCGTCAGATATTATTGTAGAAATGCAAGGCAAAAATCAGGCGAAAGCCAGCTTTTCCGGGCGTTTTTCCGGCAGTTTGAAAAATGGTATGAGCGATACCATTGTTAAAGATATCGAAGCGGAATTCATAAAAACAGACGGCAAGTGGCTGATCAAAAGTATGAAATTCCGTAATGTATTACATTGAGGAAGCTATGATTTTAAGAGTTGACCCGTCGCAGGTTGCCGGTTCCGTTGCGGTTCCGGGCAGTAAATCCCACACCATCCGTGCCATTGCCGGGGCATTGCTTGCCGAAGGCAAAAGCGTGGTTCGTTCACCCCTTTTGAGCTTTGATACCGCCAGCACCCTCGCCGCCGCCATCGAACTGGGGGCCAAGGCAGAAAAATTTGCCGACCGCTGGGAGATAACCGGCTGCGGCGGCAACCTTACTGTGCCGGATAAAGTTCTGGATATGGGCAACTCCGGTACCGGTTTGCGGATGCTTACTGCCGCCGCCGCTCTGGCAGCAGGGAAAGTTGCTTTTACCGGCGATGAATCTTTGTGCAGCCGGGGCATGAAACCCTTGCTGGATGCTTTGACCATGCTCAAGGTAAAGTGCGAATCTGCTCCCGGCGGACACGCCCCTTTGAGCGTACAAGGCTCTCTGCAAGGCGGCAAAACTCAAGTGGAGGCACTTTGCTCGCAATATTTGAGTGCATTGCTCTTTGCGGCTCCGTGCATCAAAAACGGCAATATGGAAATCGAAGTTACCAAACTTTCCGAAGAGCCTTATGTGGAAATAACTTTGAACTGGCTGCGGAAGTTGGGGGCAAAATTCACAGCCTCAAAAGATCTTATGCATTTTGTGATCCCCGGCAATCAGACTTTGAAAGCCTTTGACAGTTTCATTCCCGCCGACTTCTCCACAGCGGCATTTCCGCTGGGGGCAGGGATCGTTGCCGGTACCAGTGCGGGCGTAATTATCAAGAATCTGGACTTTAACGATGCTCAAGGCGATAAAGCGGTATTTAAAATGCTGGAAGATCTGGGGGCAAAACTGCAATACAATGCGGATAATTCCGTAACCGTGTACCCCGGCAAACTTGCTTCCGGCACGCTGGATTTGGGGCAGACACCGGACGCTTTGCCGCTGCTGGCAGCAGTTGCCGCTGTAAACGAAGGCAGTGTTATAACTCTGGGCAACGCCGGTCAGGCACGCAATAAAGAAACCGACCGCATTGCCTGTATGACCAGAGAGTTGCGGAAGATGGGGGCGATCATCGAAGAACTGCCCGATGCCATGATCATTACCGGCACCAAACTCCACGGTGCCGTAGTCGACAGCTGGAAAGATCACCGGCTGGCAATGGCTCTTGCCGTGGCAGCATTGGCGGCAGAAGGCACCACTGAAATACTCGATGCCGAATCCTGTGCGGTAACTTACCCGGACTTCATCAAAGACTTCAAAAACTTGAACGCAAATTTCCGCGAAGCCTGATTCCGTCTGCCGGGGGGCAGAACGGTAACAAACGGGAAATAACGGGAATATAAAAACAAATTGGAGGGTGTTGCAAAACCTCATAAAAGGTTGCACCCCCATTTTTGTATAAATTTTTATTTGATGTCGAAAAAATCAGCAATCTTGAATTTATACAACAATAGTAAAAATTATTGCAGATAAAATATTGTATCTCTTTTATATAAAATAAATTGGGATTACTTTTATTACGATGTAATAAAAGTAATCCCGGTGAAAGTTTTTGGAAAAAGGGCAATGCCTTATTTACTTTCCAGATAGCGGCGGATCTCGGAGAGGCCGACTATCTTTTCAAAGTCATCGCCCCGGTCGATGACCAGAGTGGGGGCTTGACGGATGGTGTAGCTTTTGGCAGTTTCCTTATCCTGATCGGATACCACTACGCTGTACTGTCTGCTTGCCTGATCGAGGAAATCCTTTGCCATGCGGCAGTTGGGGCAGGTGGTGGTGGTGAAAAGTATGAGCTTTTCTTCTGCGGGAGCTGCGGGATTGGCGAGGTTTTTGGCTTCGGCGGGGAGTTTTTCCGCCTGGAGTTCAAAACCTTTTTTCAACGCCATGCTGGCATTGTAGACCATACGGTCTTTATACTCCTGACTTTTGCCGTCGTTCCAGTTCTGCACCGGGCGGTAGTAGCCGGTGATACGGCTGTAAACTTCGGTTTTGCCGCCGCAATCGGGGCATTTGAAAGCCTCGCCGGCAATGTAGCCGTGATTCTGGCAAATCGAATAGGTCGGCGACATGGTGTAGTAGGGCAGCCGGTAGTTTTCGGCGATTTTTCGCACCAGATTTGCTGCGGCTTTCCAATCCGGGAGCTTTTCGCCGAGGAAGGCGTGGAAGACGGTACCGGAGGTGTAAAGAGTCTGCAATTCGTCCTGAATATCCAACGCTTCAAAAATATCTTCGGTGTAGCCCACCGGCAGATGGGAACTGTTGGTGTAGTAAGGTGTGCCGCAGTCGCCGGAAGCAGTGACGATATCGCCGAAGCGGTTTTTGTCGTGCTTGGCAAGGCGGTAGCTGGTGGATTCCGCCGGTGTAGCTTCCAGATTGTAAAGGTCGCCATACTGTTCCTGATAGTCGGAGAGGCGGTCACGCATGTGGTTGAGGACTTCCTTGACAAACTCCTGGGTTTCCTTGTGGGTCAAATCTTTTTTGAGCCAGCGGGCGTTCAAGCCGACTTCGTTCATCCCCACCAGACCGATGGTGGAAAAGTGGTTGTTGAACTTGCCGAGGTAACGGCGGGTGTAGGGGTACAAACCTTCGTCCAGCAGTTTGGAGATAACGCCGCGTTTGATTTTCAAACTGCGGGCAGAAATATCCATCATGTGGTCAAGTCTTTCGTAGAACTCTTCAACAGTTTCCGAGAGATAAGCTATACGGGGCATGTTGATAGTCACCACCCCGATCGAACCGGTGCTTTCGCCGGAACCGAAGTAACCGCCGGACTTCTTACGCAGTTCACGCAAGTCCAGACGCAGACGGCAGCACATACTGCGGATGTCGCTGGGTTCCATATCGCTGTTGACATAGTTGGAGAAGTAGGGAGTACCATACTTGCTGGTCATTTCAAACAAGAGCTTGTTGTTTTCAGTTTCGCTCCAGTCAAAGTCAGCGGTGATGCTGTAAGTGGGAATGGGGTACTGGAAACCGCGGCCCTGGGCATCGCCTTCGATCATGGTTTCGATAAAGGCACGGTTGACCATATCCATTTCTTTTTTGCAGTCTTTGTACTTGAAATCCATCTCTTTGCCGCCCACGATGCAGTTCAGTTCGGCAAGGTCGGCGGGCACTGTCCAGTCCAGAGTAATGTTGCTGAAAGGTGCCTGCGTACCCCAGCGGGAGGGAGTGTTCACGCCGAAAATAAAGGATTCGATGCACTTTTTGACCTGCTTGTAGTCCAGATTGTCCACCTTGACAAAAGGTGCAAGATAGGTGTCAAAGCTGCTGAAAGCCTGGGCACCTGCCCATTCGTTCTGCATGATGCCGAGGAAGTTGACCATCTGGTTGCACAAGGTTGCAAGGTGCGAAGCCGGGGCACTGGTGATCTTGCCGGGTACGCCGCCCAAACCTTCCTGAATGAGCTGCTTGAGCGACCAGCCGGCACAGTAGCCGGTCAGCATGGAAAGGTCGTGCAAATGGATATCGGCGTTGCGGTGGGCGTTGCCGATCTCGTCGTCGTAGATTTCCGACAGCCAGTAGTTGGCAGTGATAGCTCCGGAGTTGGAGAGGATCAAACCGCCCACAGAGTAGGTAACTGTGGAGTTTTCCTTGACCCGCCAGTCGTTGACTTTCACATAATCGTCCACGGTTTTCTTGAAGTCCAGAATGGTGGATTCGGTGTTACGCAGTTTTTCCCGCTGACGGCGGTAAAGGATGTAGGCTTTGGCAACATCGGCGTAACCGGCCTGCACCAGAACCGATTCCACACTGTCCTGAATATCTTCCACCGATACCAGACCTTCCTTGATTTTCGGCTCAAAATCCGCCGTTACCTTCAAGGCGATAAAGTCGATGATCGACTGGTTGTACTGCTTTTCCTGGGCTTCAAACGCCATCTTTATAGCGTTGGAGATCTTGCCCAAGTCAAAATCAATGTTCTTGCCGTTACGCTTTTGTACCTGATACATAACCTTCCCTTTTCCTTTTTATATTGTTTATTATGTTTAAAAACAAAAAATTCTGCTTCATCTGCCCCGGATCGCCGCCTGGGGCACATACTCTTTTACCGCCGCCAGAGATGCCTGGAGCATATCATCTGAAACGGCAAACATTCCGGCATTTTCTCTATCCAGCACATCGCCGGAATCTTCATACGCCTGCAAAAAATACCGTTTTGCCGGAGCTATCCACTTGCCGATGGCGGTAAAATCTTCCACCTCGTGCAGATTGCCCGTCGCCGTGGTGCGGAACTCATAGTCCACAGCGTTGCTTTTCAGAAACTCCACACTTTCGCAGACTTTGTCAATAACCGTGCTGTTCCCGCAAACTTTGGCGTACTTTGCAACAGAGCTTTTTATATCCATTGCCACATAGTCCACGAGTTTATCTGCCACCGCCGCCTTGAGCCTGTCCGGAAAAGAGCCGTTGGTATCCAGCTTGACCTGAAAGCCCAGCTCTTTGGCACACTTGGCCAGTTCCAGCGTTTCGGCAAACAATAATGGTTCGCCGCCGGTAAAGCACACTCCGTCAAGGATCTTGACCCGCTTCTTGAAAAAACTCACTATTTCTTCAAAGCTGAAAGGCAACTCATCCGTTGCCCGCACCAGCGAACCGTTGTGGCAAAAAGGACAGGCAAAATTGCACCCGGCATTGAACACTGTGCAAGCAGTTTTGCCCGGAAAATCCAGCAATGTGAGCTTGCGTAAGCCGAAACGCATTGATACTTACTCCTTTATGTATATTCCACAATATATAGTTAAAGTTTTTTCTTGCAAACACAATATCTTGGAGCTTTAATATATCTCCATTTGTCGATATTGCAATTAAAAAAGCCAACTTTTTCGGCAAAAAAAATCCCGCAAGCTCAAAAAATTTTTACCTTGAGCTTGACGGGAGCAATGCACTTGAAAAAACAGTTTGAATTGGCTGTTTTTATCTGTTTTTCTGTTGGATCTCAATACCCGAAACCGTTACCGGTCAGGGCCTTTATGCTGACAATACCGTTACGCCGTTCGTACAAGCCGGGGCGGAGTTTTTCGTCGTCCAGCGAGGCTTGCGGGTAGAACTGCGGTGCGTTGCACTCCACACCTTTGATGGTGCCGATGTGGGCGGCAAGCAGGGCGTGGGGCACAGTTGCCAGCATGGGGTTGGTAAGATCCTGAACCATCAGCTGCATATTGTGTTTTTTTGCCCAGCATGCCGAAAGCAGTGCTCCGGTCTGGGTTTTGCACACTTTAAGTGCCACGCCGTTCCAGCCCAGCGAACAGCCCAGCTTGACAAACTTCCAATCGTGGGCACTTTCGTCCATAAAGAGCGGCTTACGCTGACTGCAGGAGTGCACATCGATCTGATTGGCTTCCAAATCGTAAGGGAAGGGCTGTTCCACATAGATAAGCAAATCGTAGATCGCCGGGTATTCGGCTTTAAGTTTATCCAATATATCATTGACATAAGCGGGGTCTTTCACCAGACAGTTGAAGTCCGGCGACAGAGCTTCCACACCATACTTGAGGGCGATCTTGCCGATGGCTGTCACCCGGTCGTAATCCCAGGCTCCATCGCTGCCGGTGAGTTTGATCTTTAAGCACTTCAAGCCATCGCGTTCGATCCACTTTTCCAGCGATACGGGGTAGCCGTCGTCGGGCTCGCCGCCGGTGCGTTCACTTTCGTAAAGCAGGTCTTTGCCGCCCACCAGATGCCAGACCGGGAGTTCGGCGGGAACATTTTTTACAAAAAAGTCTTCAGGGTAAAGTCCGGCAAAGGCTCCGTCGTTGTAGAACCACGCCAGATCGTGATCCATAAATTCTTTATTATAAGTTTTATAAGTGGGCAGCCCTTTTGCCAGACCGTAAGCGTCGTGCAAAGCTATATCGAATGCCGACGCACAGATCAAAGCTGCCAGATGGGGCATTCGGGTATTGTTTTCGCAGTTGAACTTTTCCAGCAGACTATCCAGTTTGCCGGTCAGAAAGGTGTACCCTTCACTCATGGGGTGCAGTTGGGGTTCTGCCGGATAGGCTTCTGCCAAAACTTCGCAGAATTTGCACATAAGTTCTTCCCGCAAGCCGAAAGAGAGCGTTGAGGGCCACGCCCACGCCACTGAAAGAGGAGTTTCGCCCCGGCCCACCGCACCGTAAGCGGGGTATTCCACATGGCAAATTTGAATGGAATCAATAGTTTCAGCCCCAAACTTGAGGGGCAAACGCATCTTGACTGGAATAAATTTTAATTGCATGATCAATAAAACCTTTCTGTTTTTTTTACCGTTGTTCATAACCTTTTAAGGTGGGATTTATTTTTTTCAAAGCAAAAAAATAAATCCCAATAAAAGGTTTGGAAAAAGGAGATGGGGTTTGGGGAAGAGGAAAAGAACCTTTCCTGAAAAGGTTTTTTCCTCTTCCCCAATGCCTTGCCTTTTTATTAAAAACAGGGTGTAACATCTTCGATCTGGAGCGGGATGGTCTGTTTGAGGCGGATGGACTCGATCGCTTTCTGTGCCAGAAAGGTGGAACGGAAACCGGCGAGTTCGTCGCAGGGGCTGGGCTTATCGTTGAGAATGGCGTCGATAAAGCCGTTGAGCATGGCTTTATGACCTTTATCCACGATCAGCGGGCAGGTTTGTTCCACGATTTTGGCGTTGGAGCTGCCGGAAACATTTTTCATATATTTCTCCATATATGCGTCAAGACCGCTGCCCAGTTCGGGGTAGGGGTCGCTCTGCAGGGCAAAGGTTTCACTGCCGGAATCGGGCATACCGTAGTAGCAGTTTTCCACAAAGTGCAGACTGCGGAACAATGCGGCTCCGGCGGTGACTTCAAACTGCTCTTTGGGGTAGTCAAAAGTTCCGGTGCAGGAGAAATCCAAAGTCATGCTGGCACCGTTGTTGAACTTGAGGTAAATGCCGTGAGAAAGCCGGGAAGAACCGAACGCCGTGATCTCGCAAGGTACTGCCGGGGCAAAGAACCAGCACGCCAGATCCAGCCAGTGTACCGATTCGCCGATGATCTCGCCGCCGCCGGTAAGGGGATTGAGATGCACCAGCGAGTAAGAGCTGCTTTCATCCTGAATACGGATATTCATGTGGTGATAAGTTTCTTCCGGCAGCGGTTCCCGGACGGTTTCCACATACTGCCACGGATTGTGCTTGGGATCGGAAATATGTTCCTGATACTTTTTCTTCAACGCTTGCATCGCCGGTGACATGCGGCGGTTGAGGTCAACACAGAGCTTGACCCCGTTTTTGCGGACGGCACGGATGATTTTAAACGCTTCATCATCCCGCATCGCCATAGGTTTTTCGCAAAAGATATGCTTACCGGCAGCGGCGGCGGCTTCCACAATAGGCAGATGCACTTCGTGGCTGGTGGCGATCTTAATAAAGTCAACTTCCGGATCGTTGACTATATCCATAAAGTTATCTGTATAAAAGGGTACATCAAAATCTTTTGCCGCCGATTTTGCCGCCTCAAGATCAATATCGCAAACCCACTTGAAATTGACTTTTTCGTGAGTGGAGAGGTTCACCAGATCCTGCTGATGGGCGAATTTGCCGCAGCCGATCTGGGCGGCAGTAAGAATACTCTTGCTCATAATAAAGCTCCTTGTTGTGTTGATAAAAAATTATTTACTTAACAATATAACACAAAAAAAGCAAAATAAAATGGCAAAAACATAAAAAATTTTACCAAAATAGAGAAAGGGTGCAAGCAGCAAAGCTCTGGGAGGACTGGCGGCGGCTTGACAAAGTCCCGAAGAGCATAGGACAAGGTCGTTACCTTACAGGTAGCCCCCTTGTCCTATACCCTCCGTTCTTTTTGCCAATCCATCCCCCATTCCTTCCCATATCTTTGCTGCTTACACCCTATGCAGCTGTTTGCTTGCAAAGTTTATTATTGTGCCATCGGCGGCTTGGCTGGGTTGAACGGACACATACGGACGGCAACGGACACATACAGATAATTCACCAATCACTGTCAGCCGACGGTACTGGCGGCACTGGTTGTCCGTAAAAGTCCGTAAAAGTCCGTAATCGTCCGTATATGTCCGTAGTGCCGCCATCTATCCGGTTGCCCGCGAAAGCGGTATTTATCATTGCCTGCAATCATTTTCTGCGGCACTGTATGGCACACAAAACATCCTTACCTTGCCGTTTTTTAGAGTTTATTTTGATGGCCCACCCTCTTGAAAAGAGTCGGTATTTTTACTATATTATTGTAGGAGTTTCAAATAATCAACCATACAAAGGGGAAAGTTATGAACAAACATTTGTTACAATCTCGAATAAAGCCGTTTACCTTGATCGAACTGTTGGTGGTTATCGCCATTATCGCCATCCTTGCGGCGATGCTTTTGCCCGCATTGTCGGCTGCCCGGGAGCGTGCCCGCACCGCCAGCTGTACCAGCAACCTCAAACAGCTGGGGATCGCTTACGGTATGTATTTGGGCGATAACAACGATTACTTTTGTTTCAATATAAATTCTGCCCCCGGCAATGTGGCGTGGAATCCATTGATGGGATCGTGCCTGACTAACGGCGGCTGTCTTGGAGCTTATCTGCCAACCGGGAATGTATATAAAAATGACTATCAGGTGATTGGCGGTTATCGGGTAATATCTGCAACCGAAGTGCGGGTCAGTACCTTCATGTGCCCTTCGGTCGAGGCTCCGAAAGCCAATGCCACGCCCGGATATTATTACCGTTATTCGCAAAATGCTTATATTACGCCGTCAGTGACCGCTGATAAACAGATCAACGGGTATAATCCTCCGATCAATGCCGGGCAGATCAATTTTCCATCATCTTTAATGGTATTTATGGATTCCGGCAAAGATAACAATACTGTTAGTAATAACTTTATAGCCTGGACTGGTGCAAATTTCGGATTGCGTCATGCCAACGGAGCCAATGTACTGCATGCCGATTGGCATGTGGAGTATTGGACAGAAAAAGCGTTGCCGACTCAGTCTACCCACCCGGAATCTTATTATGCGGCGTTTTATTATCCGGGGTGCACCTCCGGCGATTATTATAAAAGATAAAATTGGGAGTGCAAATATGAAAATAAAGTTTTTTTATTCTTCAGTTATTCTGCTGGCAGCTGTCAGTATTGCTGCCGCACCCCTTCCGGTGGAAAAAGGTAAACTGCCGACTTGGGAACGGCCGGAGCGTAAAATTTCTGTCAGTAAAAACAGTGCGGCAGTCCTGACCGGCAAGAATACGCTTATTGTTGTATCACCGCAAGTTGGAAAAGTTACCCGGTTTGCCGCAGAAGAATTGAGAAAATTTCTTTCGCAAATACTTGATTGCAATATAAAAATCAGCGATAAACCCGGCAATGGCTGCAATATTTTTGTGGGCGATGGCGAATTTGCCAGCAGTAAAAATATCAATATAACTGCTCTGGTGCGGGATGGATTTTACATCAAAACTTTCGGCAAAAATATTCTGGTCGCCGGGCGGGATGACCCCGCTGTTGATCCTGAAAGGGCTATGCTGGGCGGAGTATGGGATCAACTTTATGAACGGGGCAGTTTGTTTGCGGTCTATGATTTTCTGGAACGCTTTGCCGGGTGCCGCTTTTATTTCCCCGGCGAACTGGGCACGATCATTCCCGAAAAACGCTCCATAAATATACCGGAGTGTGATATTTTTGACCGCCCCGATCTTTTGTACCGTAAATATTCCACTTACTGGGACGGTATCTATTTTGAGGGCAAAGACCGCGATAAAAAAATTCTGCCAGCCAAAACTCTCAACTATTACCGTTTGCGTATGGAAACGGCTTATTTCCCTGCCAATCACGGGATGATCAATTTCCGGCTGCTTGACCGCTTTGCAGATTCGCATCCGGAATATTTTGCCATGGATGATGCCGGTAAGCGGCGGGTAAGCAAAAAGGGCATGTTTGCCGGTCATATCTGCTGGTCGAGTCCGGTAGTGGATGTTATTTATGAGGATATCAAAGCCTATCTGACCGGCAAAAGTGCTGCATTGCGCAATATAACTTTGCCCAATGGCAAACCCGGTTGGACGCCTTATACATTCCGGGACAGCCGGGTGGATGTTATGCCGCAGGATGGCTTTTTCCTCTGCCGCTGCAAAACTTGTCAGCAGAAAGCCGATACCCCGGAAAAACTTAACGACATGATCTGGAAACAGGTAATAAAATGGGCAAATCAGCTTAAAAAAGAAAATATTCCCGGCAAGATATCCATGATGGCATACTTCCCCTATTATATGGTGCCGGATATTGAATTGCCCGATAATATTGAAGTCATGGTTGCCGATACCGGGGCGTGGAATAATAACGGTACTCCCGGTGCATTGACCCCCGACGGCAGATCATTGACCAGCCGTCCGGTCGGTATTGCTGCGTGGCATAAGGCATTGAAGCAGCCGGTTGCAACTTGGAACTATATGTATAAAGTTCATGGTAATCAAATGCCCGGTATTCCGGCACCGTCGCCGCTGGCTGTGGGCAAATATTACTCGCAAGTTCTCCCGCATCTGTTCGGGGCTTATATGGCATCGAACTGCGACAGATTTCTTTACTACGCCATGAATTACTACATATTCAGCAAACTTGCATGGAACAAAAACGCCGATTATAAAGCCATAATGCGTGAACACTATCTGCTCATGTATGGCAAGGCTGCCGGAGAAATGCAATCTTTAATGGAGGATTTTGAACGCCTCTGGATAAGAAAAGTAGTTGGCAGGGTAGTTGAAACTGTCGCCGGGCCGGTCAACAGTATGCCGTCGGAACAGGAATTGTGGAACAATATCTTTAGCAGTGCCAAGCGTGCTGAACTGGAAAAACGCTTTGACCGGGCAATCAAGCTGACAGCCCCCGGCAGTATTGAACGCAAACGCATCGAGCTTTTCCGGCGGGAGTTCATGAATCCCATGCATCAGGAGGCAAAAAAATATCAAACCCGCAATCAGGTCGCCAATGTTATGAAGCTCGTTGAAGGCAGAGTTGTTATGCTTAACAGCCTGAAACCCGCTGACGGGGAAAAGAGTCCGGCAAGCACGATGGTTTCAGTAAAACGGCAGCAGGAGAATTTGCTGGTCAAATTCCAATGTACCGAACCGTTTATGGATAAAACTGTTGCCGTAAAACGCCAATTTGATGATCCGGCAACCTACCGGGATAACGAAGTGGAATTTTTTATCAATCCTTCCGGCGACCGCAAAAACTATTATCATTTCGTGATCAACAGCATGGGTTGTCTGACCGATTACCGCTGCGTAAGTGTCGGGAAACGGCCGCAAACTGATATAAACTGGAATTCCAAAGCCAAAGTAAAGGCAGTCCGCACCGGACAGGGTTTTGATATAGAACTTACGATCCCCATGAAATCATTAAAAGATTTCAAGATCAATTCCGCAACCGTAAATTTTGCCCGCAACCGCAATCTTGAAAAGGTGGATAATTATACGCAAATGTATGTTTTGAGTTCTCAAAGTTCCGGTTTTCATGATGTAGATAACTTCTATCGGCTGCTGGAACCGGCAAAAGAAATTTTTTACGATGGCAGTTTTAATTCTCAAACCCAAACTGATGTAAAGAACAGGCGTATCTGGCGGTTGAAAAAACATGTGGCATGGGCTCAATTCAATACAAAAGAATCCTACTGTACTTTGGATAACAGGGTTTTTTACAGTGCACCATACTCATTGAAAATCGTTTCCGGCAATGATAAAGGGAACTTTGTCTGGTTCACTTTGCCCAAACTGAAACCCAATACCCGTTATCGCTTGAGCTGCATGGTGAAAATGGAAAATGTAGTTCCCCACAATGCTAACGGCGGCTTTGTTTTGATTTTGCGGGACAATAATAACCGCTTTTTCCCCAAGAAAAACAAACCGCAGGGCACCAGTGGTTGGTTTGCTGTCAGCAGTGAGTTTGTAACAGATATGCTTGCTGAAAATGTAGCCGATACCCGGGTTTTGCCGAGATTGCTCTTCGCCAGCGGCACGGTGTGGGTGGATGATCTTTCGCTGGAAGAAATAAAGTAAGTTTTCGAAAGTTGGCTGTTCATGAAAAAAGCATCCGGCAAGGCTGAATACCGAAGGATCGCCGCTGAAATCGAAATCGCCATCCGGCGGGGCGTCTGGCAGGAGCGTTTGCCCAATTTGCAGCAGCTTATGAAAATATACGATGTTGCCAAGCAGCCTGTAACGCTGGCATTGAAACTTTTGAAGAGTTTCAATATCCTTACCTTCGGCGGCTGCAAAGGCATGTTGATAAACCGCACTGCACTTTCCGGCGGTGTGATCGGTATAGTTGTCCGCTATCAGAACAATCAGGATGATCTGCTGCAGGACAGTTACGAGGTCCGGGAACTGATAAAGCAATGCGGTTTTCAGCCGGTGATGATCCATGTGGAAAATTACTCTGACCGGAATCTGCCGGAAGATATTTTCAGCCGCTTTTCCGGGCTGATCTTCTGGCAGGGCACTATCAGAGAACAGCTTATAAGTTTTCTCAACTCCCGCAGCATACCCTTTGTTTCCACCAATATTTTACCGTTTTCGCCGGAGTTGAGCTATGTGAATTTTGATACCGAAACAGCGGTCAGGCGTTTGGCAGAAGATTTTCAGCAGGCAGGTTACCAACGCATAGCTTTGCAGCTTTCCGGCTTTACCGATGGCTACAACGATAAACTTAAAAAGATGTGGTACAAGATCAAAAGGGAGCTGGCTCTGGAGTTTCTGCCCTGCGACCGGGTGCGTTATCACGACGGCTGGGACTGGAATAAAAACGCCATGATCTTTCTGGAAAGTCTTCAGAAAATGCACCCTAAACCGGAAGTGCTTATCCACTACGGCAGATTACCCGACGAATTGCGGAAACGCTATCAGGAGTGTCTGCCGAATTATCCATGGGATATGAAACTTGTAAGTGCAGAAGATCGCTGGGGAAACCCCAAGTTGTTCCCCGGCGAAATCGTGATCCGCTCTGCCCGAACTTCCCGATTGCTTGCAGCGGCTTTCCCGGTGCTGCTGGAAAGAATGCGTAATCCGCAAGCCCGCCCCATACACCGGCTGATACCTTACGATATAGAATATATCATCAATCCTCCCAAGCTGCAAAAATAAACAGCTTTGTTTCTGATAAAGGTTGATGTGGAAGTCTTGGGGAAGAGGGAAAAACCTTTTCAGGAAAGGTTCTT
>JAZSHD010000112.1:0-18574 GCA_045533055.1 Victivallaceae bacterium
CTCCGGCTGTTGAAGAAACTCCGGCTGTTGAAGTTGCCCAGCCGGTCGCCGGAGAGGTCGCTCCGGCTGAAGATGAACCGGAAGCGGAAGCCGGTGAAGATAAAACTGCCGAAAGCGATGTTTTTGTGCTTGACAGCAGCAATACAGTCACCAAACCGGTTCGCAAGCCGGTGGTTCGTCAGGCCAAGGCGGAAAACAACAGTAAACCTGATAACGATCTGGGCATCGTTCAGCCCGATCTGGGATTTTGATTTATGTTGAATATAGCTTTTGATGAAGTAAAAGCATCGGTGCGTGAAGCATTACCGGAGGTCGCTGACATTATCAAATTTGTGGGCGACAATCCGGAACCCGGCTATAAAGAAGAAAAGGCTTGTGCCAAACAAGTTGAGTATCTGGAAAAGCTGGGCTTTGTTGTGGAAAAAGGTGTTGCTGATATTTCAACAGCGTTCAAAGGCAAGTATTCGGCAGTTGCAAACAATAATACGATCAATGCGGCTTTGCTGACCGAATACGACGCTTTGCAGCCGCCTATGGATCACGCTTGCGGTCATCAGCTGATCATGGGAGCAGGGCTGCTGGCACTTACTGCGGTACGCAATATTATGGAAAAGTACCAGATCCCCGGCACTGTGCAGGCGATCGGCTGCCCGGCAGAAGAACAACTGGGCGGCAAAGTCTACATGATCCGCAAAGATGTTTTTAAGGATGTAAATATAGCCTTGTTGAGCCATCCATTTTTCCGCAATGGCGTATCCCGCAATATATTGGCTGTGACCCACGGCGATTTGGAGTTTTTCGGCAAAAGTGCCCACGCCTCCACCAATCCGGAGCAGGGGATCAACGCATTGGATGCCATGACGATTTTTATGAACGGCATCAACGCATGGCGGCAGCAGCTGCCCAAAACTGCCCGGGTTCATGGCATAATCACCAACGGCGGCACGGCGGCAAATGTTATACCCGACTACACTGCGGGGGTGTTTTATGTAAGAAGCGACAATAACCAATTCCAGAAGTTTATGGAAAAACGCTTTGAAGAGATCGCTCAAGGTGCCGCATTGATTGCCGGGTGTGAATACAAAATGCACTGGCACGATGCAGCCTACACCGCCGGTAAACCTAATAATGCTTTGGCGGCAACTGCGGAAAAAATGATGATGGATATGGGTTTGAAGACTGATTTAGTGATCGAAGAACCTCTCTCCACTGACTTTGCCAATGTTTGTGATGAAGTACCCGGCTTGAACATTTACTTTGATGTGACCAACGGCGAACCGCTGGCTCTGCACTCCATACCCTTCCGGGAGGCGGCGGCTTCGGAAAAAGCTTTGGAAAATACCGCCAATGCCGCAGCGATTTTGGCAAAAATAGCTTTGGACTATTTAACAAATGAAGAATTCCGCCACGAGGTGGATACAGCGAGGTAAAGCCTTATGCCCCAGGAAAAAGCCAGTTTTCTTGACCGTTTTATTGAGCGGTTGGATGCAATCGACTCCAACAGTTTGCAGGCATATATTGTGCATCTTTTCCGGGAAAGGGGCTTTTTTGAATCGGTATTCAATGCGGTGCAGGAAGGTATTTTAGTTATTGATAAACACCTGTCAATAAAGTATTTCAACCATGCGGCAAAAACGCTGTTGGGCTTGCCGGATGATTACCGCAAACTCAAGATAATCAAAGTTTTGCCCCAGCTGGACTGGCGGAAGATTTTAGCCGGAGATGTGGATGCCTGGACACGCCTTGCCCGGCAGGAGATCGAAACAGCTTATCCGCAGCAGCGGTGGCTGCAAGTATATGTTGTTCCGCAAAATGATGATAACGAACGCTTTGCTACAATAATCCTCCACGATGTCACCGAACGGCGCAAGCAAGCCGATGAAGAGCTGGAAAGCCGCACCGCCGGGGTAGTGGCAATGCTTGCCGGGAGCGTGGCACACGAAATCGGCAACCCGCTCAACAGCTTGTATTTGAATCTGCAGCTTCTGGAGCACGATCTCAAGGAAGAAAACACCTTTGACCGGGAAGAAGCTCTGGAAACCGTGGCATGCTGCCGGGGGGAAGTCCAGCGGCTGGATAATCTCATCCGGCAGTTTTTAAATGCGGTTCGACCGGCACAGATGAATTTTCAGCAGGTGGATCTGCGGGAACTTTTGCTTGATACATTAAAGTTTATGCATCACGAGCTGGAGTTGCGGTCGCTGACTGTGAAATGTAATTTTCCAGACACATGGCAGATGATCTCCGGCGATGCTGAACAGCTTAAACAGGCATTTTACAACATAATAAAAAATGCCGCTCAAGCTATGAGCAATGGCGGCGAACTGGTCATAACCGGAACCATTGACGAAAATTCGGTCAATCTGGGTTTTGCCGACAGCGGCAAAGGAGTAAATGTGCAGGAATTGAGCCGGATGTTTGAACCGTTTGCCAGCTTCAAAAAAGGCGGCAACGGCTTGGGTATGATGATCATTGAACGGGTAGTGCGTGCTCACGGAGCCAAACTGCTGTTGGATACCGCCCCTGATGAAGGCATGACCATAACCATAAGTTTCCCCAGAGAAAATTGCCGGGTGCGGATGCTGCCGGAAAAATCAGACCGGGAGGAGTGCTGAAAATGATAAAATTTGCCGGTAACGAGCGTGTACGCAAAAAGATTCCCAGATCCTACCCCCGGATCGATTTAAGTTCAACGATCTTTAATCAAAATGATTTAAGTTGGTTGGGAAATGCATGGGATCTGCTGGATCAACATGGCTTCAGCTTTGGTATACAGGTACATAATTCAGCCTCAAAAAAAGAATTGGAAATGGCTGCCAATGCAAGTTTTATGCTTTCATTTCACTTGCCGGTTCAAGGCAGATACATGTTGAATTTTGCGGCAGAAGATACTTCAAAAAGCTGGGATATCATTAAAGAACAGTATGAACTTATGGTGCAGTATAGCGTCTGCCGTACAGTTTTTCACGGTTTTTTGATGACCGATAAAGATGTTTGTGCTTTCGGGCATGGGAAGAGTTATTATGATTGCATGAATGCTGCCCGGCGAATCGAGTTGCTGCGGTCCCCGGTATCAAACTTTGTCCGGGATTTTACCAATACCGATGAATTCCTGATGCGGCGTGAACGATTGAAAGAAAATCTGGAAAGATTGCGTTTTGAATATGGCGAATATCATTGGTGCATTGAAAATGACTTTCCGGCAATAACTTCCGGCATGCTTCGCGGTTCTGACATGGCTTATTTGAAGCATGAACTTTGTTTTGATACCGGGCACATGTGGGCAACCAGTAAGATGTTGGATCTGGATTTTTATGAAGAGTTAAACACTGCTTTAGAGTCAGAGTGTGTGGAAATGATCCATTTACACGCCAGTAAATATACATTTGATATGCCCCACGATCAATGGGGTGATGGGCATTTGCCGCTTACATACCCAAATTCGGCGATCGATTTGAAAAAAGTTGTGCAGATGTGCAAAAATGCCGGGGTAGGGCACTTTGTGTTGGAGTGTGGAACGACCCAGCTTGAAGATATTAAATTATTTTTGCGTTATTACTTTGAGGATTGAAGTTTTATGGATAAAGCTCGCATATTGATCGTTGATGATGAACGCAGCACGCTGGATGCCATGTGCCGCTTTTTAAGACGGCGTTTTGAAGTTACCGGTGCCGGTGACGGTGCTGAAGCGGTCAAACTTATTTCCGGCAATGATTATGACCTTATCTTGACCGATTTGCGGATGCCCGGTACTGACGGTATGAAGGTTTTGGAAGCATCGCTTGCAAAAAATCCTCAACCTTTGTGCATAATCCTTTCGGCATACGGCACGGTGGAAAATGCTGTGGAAGCTGTCAAACGCGGTGCCTTTGACTTTGTTATGAAGCCGGTGAACCTTGAGCAGTTGAGCTTGATCCTTGACCGGGCATTGGCAACCAGAAAGCTCCAGAGCGAAAACCGGGAGCTGAAGGAAAAACTCTCACAGGAAAAGAAATCTTCCAATATAATTGCCAAATCATCGGTCATGCAGTCTATTATGGAGCTGGTCAAACAGGTTGCCCCCAGCCGTGCAACGGTATTGCTTACCGGCGAAAGCGGTACCGGTAAAGAGGTGATCGCCAAAGCGTTGCACGACGAAAGTTTCCGTACCGGCAAATTTGTAGCCGTTCACTGTGCGGCATTACCGGCAACTTTGCTTGAAAGCGAACTCTTCGGCCACGAAAAGGGTGCTTACACCGGAGCAAATGAAATGCGTAAAGGCCGTTTTGAACTGGCTTCCGGCGGCACGCTCTTTTTAGATGAAATCGGCGAAATCGACCTCTCCACTCAAGTCAAGCTCCTGCGGGTGTTGGAAAGCCGCACCTTTGAGCGTTTGGGCGGCACGGAAACGCTGACCAGCGATGTACGGATCGTAGCTGCCACCAACCGGGATCTGGCAAAGATGGTTGCTGAAGGTACTTTCCGGGAAGACCTTTATTACCGGTTGAATGTGGTTTCTATAAATCTGCCCGGCTTGCGGGAACGCAAAGAAGATATACCATTGTTGGTAAAGCACTTTGTGGATATAGTTTGCAAGGATAACGATCGCAATGTGTTGCAGATAACTCCTCAAGCTATGGATCTGCTGGAAAAATACGATTACCCCGGCAACATCCGTGAATTACGCAACACAGTGGAACGCATGGTGGTTCTGGCAAGAGGTGATACCCTTGATACAGCAGATTTGCCACCGCAGATAAGGGATCATAAAGATAATGTTCATGTGCTCGCCAAAGCATCTGCTGCAACTGAAGAAAGTGTAAAACTTGACTTGGGCGGCAATGAACGCAAACTTATTGAGCAAGCATTGATTTCCGCTAAAGGCAACCGCACCAGAGCTGCGGAGATATTAGGTATCAGCCGCCGCACACTTCACCGCCGTTTGAACGAATACGCTGCCGGCGGCGACCCCATAAAAGAAGATTGAGCTATGGCGGAAAAGGTTGTAGTTATAGGCTCCGGCCCCGCCGGTTTGATGGCAGGTATTTCAGCTGCCAAACAAGGTCGGGAGGTGGTGGTATTGGAGTATTTACCTCGCATAGGGAGAAAACTTTTAGCTTCCGGTGCCGGTAAATGCAACTTTACCAATATGCTGGATGCCGAAAGTATGGCGGATCGTTATGCTCCGGAACAGCGGAGATTTGTCAAACCCGCTTTATTGGCTTTTACTCCGGGTGATGTGCGGAATTTTTTTGCCAGATATGGCGTGACGCATAAACTGGTGGATGATTTTTACTGTTTTCCGGCAAGCGAAAAAGCTTCCGATATATTGCAAATATTGGTTGATAAATTTACCTCTGCCGGGGGCAGGGTACTTTGTGATTCACCGGTAACTGATATTAAAATCACTGATGGCTTGGTCTGCGGAGTATACAGTCACGAAAAATTCTTTCCTTGCGATTACCTGATCGCCGCCGCCGGCGGCCCCGGATTCCCCGGTTTGGGCGGACGGGGGAGCTTGGATAAAATCTTGTCTGCTTGCAATATAACCATGGTGGAGCGAACTCCGGCTTTGTGCGGCATAAAGAGCAACGATTTGTGGCTGAAGGATTTGGCGGGGATCGTTCTGGATAACACTGTTCTGACATTGGATAAAAAGAACTTTACTCAAGGCACTTTACTTTTTACCGGCGAGGGTATTTCCGGACCCGCCGCGTTAGATATCTCCGGCAGGGTGTCTAAAGCTCTTTATAGTGGAAAAACGGTGATTTTACGCTTGGCTCCAGCTCCGGACAAGAGCCGTGCCGACTGGTTGGAGCTTTTGGAAAACGCCCGGAAAGAGAATGGCAAAAAACTTATCCGCAATCTATTCAATCACCATTTGCCGCAAGCTGTGGCAAACGCCATAACTCAAGCTGCGGGGGCAGGGGAAATGATTGCGGCAAATCTCTCCAAATCTGTTCAGGAGCGTTTGCTGGAATATCTGACAAGTACCCCCGTAAATGTTTCCGGTGTGGAGAGCTGGGAAAAAGCCATGGCATCCACCGGCGGCGTTGACCGCAGTAAAATCAACAGCAAAACCATGCAAAGCAGAGAAATCGCCAATCTTTATCTGGCAGGAGAATTTATAGATGTGGATGCTCCTTGCGGCGGCTACAATATCCAATGGGCTTTCAGCTCCGGCTATGTTGCCGGAATGCTGAAAAAATAACCATTGCGGTAATTGCTTTACCGGTAGTTGGCGGCGATCCTGCTTAAATTATTTTCGTTGACTTTAACGATCGCACTTTCCCTTGCATAGCTTTCCGGAGAGTCGGAGGCGTGGGCGGCGTTGACCATGATGTTAGTGCCGAAATCATAACGCACTGTGCCGCCGGACGCTTCTGCCGGGTTGGTTGGTCCCAGAACTTTACGGATTTTTGCAACAGCATCAACGCCATCAAAAATCAGAACCATGCACTTGGCACCAGCGGGTTTACTGCGATCTTCGACAGCAACTTCGCCGGGGCGTTTGCCTGCCATAAATTCCACGATCTGTTCAAACTGGTCATCGGCAAAACCGTTGCCCGCAAGCTCAATAAAGTTTTGAGCAGCTTCGGAGTTAAATGTAAAATCAAACTCTTTTTCGGCTGCCGCCAGAGCTTTGGCTCCGATTTTCGGCCCCAGTTTTTTACGCAAAGCCTGCCGGACAGGGCCGTAAAACTCCAGAGCTTCCTCAATGCTCATACCGTGGACTTTACAGCCGACCCATTTCAAATCAAGCTGCATAAGTATATCAATAATGGCTCCGGGGCGGGTGCTGGGCTGGCGGAAATTTTCCGGTTTGATGATCAAAAGCGTGCGTTCTTCGCCAGCTGCCGGAGCGGGAATAAGCAGATTATCTCCTGCGGCTCTACTGGCAAGCATTCTCATTGTTGCTAATAAATCTTCCGCATTTTCCGGAGCCCAAGCCAGATCACCGGCAAAACTGTAATTTACATTTTTGATAACGGCAGCGGTTTTATTCAAAGCATCTTCGCCTGAAAGTATATAGACCATTGCCGGAGCATCTGCAGCGGCAAAAGCCAATTTTTCGATCTCGTGCTCTGAAAAGTTTATAAGCTGGGCAGCTTCAAGCTCAAGAACTCCACGAACCATAAGTCGGGAGAGGATAACGCCGCAAAGTTGGCGTTTTACCGCTTGGGGGGACAAAATAACAGCGGTCAAATTACTCATTTTTACCTCCATATATATCGATTTGCGTTAATATAATCAAAAAAATCCGTAAATCAAGGTTTTTTCAGATAAGAGCCGCAAGTTTTTTTCAAAAAAACTCTTGCAGTTTGCGATTTGTTGTGGTATGTTAATATCATATTAAATTTTGTAAATAAAAGAAACAGTGCCCGGTAGGTGTTTCTGGATATACGGCACTGCAAAAAAAAGCGGTTGGATCTGTATGAGCAATATCAATGTTACGCTTGGCGTGTTAAGTTTGATTTTTTTGATAACTATCCTGGTTTTGGCAGTAGCATGGCGGCGGGTGCGGGGGCGTTTGCTTCTGGCGAACCGGCAGCAGACAGAGATAGATCACTTTCTTGATTTGTTTTCCCGCAGTTTACGCAGTAATGATGAACTCTCTGATACCATGCATCAGGCGGCAAAATATATTGCCGAACTGATCATGGCAGAATCGGTGTGTATTTACCGGCAGGAAAAAGACCGGCTTTTTGTATCCGGAGTAAGCGGCAGATACCCTTTGTCGCAGCTGACAATAAATATGAACGAAGAGGCGTCGCCGGATTTTTACAAACAAATTTTGCGGGAAGAAGATATTGCCGTAGGCGAGGGGTTTATCGGCAGAACCGCATCCCGCCGCAGTTCCATACTTTTGACCAATGCCCGGCACGATGAACATTTAAGCGAATTTCCTATGGAACGGCTGCCGGAACAGGTTATGGCGGTGCCGGTCTTCCGGGGCGATGAGCTTTCGGGGGTGATTTGTGCAACAGCCAATACTAATTGGGGCAGATTCAATATGGATAAACTCTCCCAGCTGCAGCTGGCGGCATCGCAGGTGCGTTTGATCCATGATCTGGAAGATTCTTACAAAGTCCGCAGTGCCCAGGAACGGCTCAAACAGGAGTTGGGCTTTGCCCGACAGCTGCAGGCGTCGCTGCTGCCGGAGGCGGTTCCGGAATGGGGAAAGTTTTCGGTATTTGCCAAAACTACTTCTGCCAAAGAGGTCAATGGGGACTTTTACGATATAGTTAAGATCGACGAAGACCGGCTGTTGATAGTAATTGGCGACGCTTGCGGCAAGGGGGTCCCGGCTTGTCTGCTTGCCTCTATGACCCGGAGTTTTATCCGGGCGGCGGCAGAACATTTTACAACATTGGAAGCATTGCTGCGGGAAGTAAACCGGAACTTGTACCGGGATACCGATGCCGAGCGTTTTGTAACATTGGGCTGCTGCCTGCTGGATAAAAAACACGGTTTGATCGAATATGCCCGTGCCGGACATACCGAGCTTATTTACTTTATCCGCAACCATATACGCAGACTTTTCCCGGATGGCACCGGTTTGGGTATATTGCCGGATGAGTTTGCCACATTCGATACGATTTGTTTGCAGATGCCGCCGGGTATGTCGCTTTTGCTCTATTCTGATGGTATAACTGAAGCCTTGGATTACAGCGGGGAAGAGTTTGGGGTGGATCGCCTTGCTGATGAGTTTGAAATGCGGTGCAATGCCCAAATGAGTGTTGAAGAAGTTATTGATGCTTTAATGGATGTTGTCAATGATTTTGAGCCTGATCAGCATGATGATCGTACCGCAATTTTGATTCGTTGCGGCTGATTGGTACAAGCAGACAATGTTGCCTAATCAAAAAACAGTTTTTTTTGCCGGATTTACTTGTAATAAAACTGATTGGATGTATATTTAACAAGATTTGATTTTAACCGCTGAAACGGTTCAGCAATATAGTTTATAAATTTTCTTAACTTAAAGAAGGTGAAGAAATGGAAATCAAGGTTCTTAAGAACAAGACCGAAATGAGCAAAGCCGCAGCCGCTTACGGTGCCGAAGTTTTGCGTAAAGTATTGGCTGAAAAAGGTGCTGTCAACATGATTGCCGCCACCGCTCCGAGCCAGTTTGAAATGATGAGCTTCCTGGTTCAGGAACCGGGCATTGATTGGAGCAAAGTTACTCTGTTCCACTTGGATGAATACATCGGTTTGCCCCAGGGCCACAAAGCCGGTTTCCGTTTGAACCTGCGTGAAAACTTTATCGACAAACTGCCCTGCAAGCTGGCAGAAGTCTACTTTGTGGAAGGCGATACCGACGATCCGGCTGCTTTCTGTGCCAAGATGAAGAAAGTTCTGGCCGATCACCCGGTCGACATTGCTTTTATCGGTGTTGGCGAAAATGGTCACATCGCTTTCAATGACCCGCCGGCTGACTTCGATACCGACGAAGCATTTTTGGTTGTTAAACTGGACGATGCCTGCCGTAATCAGCAGTTGGGCGAAGGCTGGTTCCCCACCTTCGACGCTGTTCCCACCCACGCTTTCAGCATGAGTGTTCCGCAGATCTGCAAGAGCAAGGTCATTGTCAATGTTGTGCCCGATGAACGCAAAGCTAAGGCTATCAAAGGCATGGTCGAAGGTCCTGTTACCAACACCTGCCCGGCTTCTATCCTGCAGAACCATCCGCACTGCGTGACCTTCCTGGATGAAGCCAGTGCTTCTCTGTTGGGCAAATAAGTTTGCCTGATAAAACAGTTTAAGCTGTTTATTTTACACCAACTCACGAAAAATGGGTTGGTGTTTTTTTGTATATACAGTTCAGTAATGCGTGCAAAAAATGCTGTTTTTTGGTGTTTTTCGTAAAATTTTGAAAAAAAATGCAAAATAAATGAAAATAAGATGATTTATGAACTTGAAAAAGCATAAATATTGTGCTATCATACCTCAAGGATTGTTTTATCCATAAAATAAGGAAAAGGGGCAACCCACAAATATTTAACCAAACAGGGCTAAAAAAGATGTGTTGCGGAAAATTGTCGGAAGCAGCGAAAGCCAAATTCGCCGAGCTTGATCGTTTTATTGAAACCTTAAATATAGATCGCAAAGACGAGCGGCGGCGTGGTTGGCTGATCAGAACATTGCACCGGGCTCAGGCGATTTTCGGTTATCTGCCCAGAGAAGTGCAGCAGCATGTGGCAAAGCGGCTTTATCTTTCAGAAGCACAGGTTTCCGGGGTTGTAAGTTTTTACAATTATTTTACCACCAAGCCCAAGGGGAAATATTGCATAGATATTTGTCTGGGGACTGCCTGCTATGTTAAAGGCTCCCAGAATATTCTTACAGAAGTAGAACGCATGCTGGGGGTCAAGGCTGATACAGAACCGACAGCAGACGGACTTTTTTCTATTTCCGCATTGCGTTGCGTAGGTGCTTGCGGTCTGGCTCCGGTCATGATCGTCAACGGCAAAGTTTACGGCAAATTGACTGTTGCCAAAGCTATTGAAATCATCAATGAATACAAGAAGCAGGGGTAAGCACTATGGCAAAAATAACTTCCCAGGCAGAATTGCTTGAACTTTATAATCAATCCAAAGCCAAGCTGGCTTTGCGTTTGACCAATGAACACGATATCCACTCGGTCAAAAAAGAGATACTCTGCTGCGGCGGTACCGGTTGCCACGCTTCAGAATCATTGAGTTTGATGCAGCATTTGCGGGAGGAGATCCGCAAGAACGGTTTGGAAAACGATGTAAAAGTCGTGCAGACCGGCTGTTTCGGTTTCTGTGCCCAGGGGCCTATTGTAAAGATAATGCCGGATAATGTATTTTATGTGCAGGTAAATCCCGGCGATGCCCGTGAGATCGTGCAGAAGCACATCATTGGTAAAGAACTTGTGGAACACTTGCTTTTTATCGACCCCATGCTTAAAGAGCGTATCCATGATTACGAAAAGATGTCTTTCTACGCCAAGCAGAAGCGTATTGCTTTGCGTAACTGCGGTCTGCTTGACCCGGAAGATATTACCGAATATATTGCTCATGAAAGCTATCAGGGGTTGGCAAAAGCTCTTTTTGAAATGACTCCGGATCAGGTGGTGCAGGAAGTCTTAAATTCCGGTTTGTGCGGCCGCGGCGGTGCCGGGTTCCCCACCGGTTTGAAGTGGAAGATCGCAGCCGGAGTAAAGGCCGAGGAAAAATATATTGTCTGTAATGCCGACGAAGGCGACCCCGGTGCTTTTATGGACCGCTCGATCCTGGAAGGCGACCCCCACAGTATTATCGAAGCTATGGCGATCGGGGCTTATGCCATCGGTGCCAAACAGGGTTATGTGTATATCCGTGCAGAATATCCGCTGGCACTTGACCGCTTGATCGGTGCCATCAATCAGGCACGGGAGTTGGGCTTGCTGGGCAAAAATATCATGGGTACGGATTTCTCCTTTGATATCGACTTCCGACTGGGGGCGGGGGCATTTGTCTGCGGTGAAGAAACTGCTTTGATCCACTCCATGGAAGGTCTGCGGGGCGAACCTACCACCAAACCGCCGTTCCCGGCAAATATCGGCGGCGGCGTTTGGGGTTGTTCTACTAATGTAAACAATGTGGAAACTTATGCTTCCATTCCGGTAATCATCCAGAAGGGTGCCGAATGGTATCGCAAGATCGGTAACTGGAAAGCTGAATTTGATGAAAACGGCAACTGGGTACGCAGTATCAGCGGCAACTCCGGAACTAAAGTGTTTGCTCTGGCTGGGCAGATCAACAATGTAGGTCTGGTGGAAGTACCAATGGGGACCACGCTGCGGGAAATCATCTACGAAATCGGCGATGGTATCTCCGGCGGCAGAGAGTTCAAAGCCGTGCAGACCGGCGGCCCTTCCGGCGGATGTATAACTAAAGAAAATCTGGATACTCCCATTGATTACGCCAACTTGCAGCGTATCGGCTCCATGATGGGCTCCGGCGGTATGATCGTGCTTTCGGATAAAGACTGTATGCCTTCCATGGCAAAGTTTTATCTGGAATTTACCAAAGATGAATCCTGCGGCAAATGCACCCCGTGCCGTATCGGCAACCGCCGTATGCTGGAAATGCTTGAGCAGATCTGCAACGGTACCGGTACCGAAGAGATGCTTGACGAGCTTGAACAGCTTGCCCGCACTATTGCAGATACCGCATTGTGCGGTTTGGGGCAGACTGCACCAAATCCGATTTTGAACACATTGCGTTACTTTAAAGATGAATATCTGGCACATGTCCGGGATAAGAAATGTCCGGCTGGCAGCTGCCCGAACCTCTATACTTTGAGCATTACCGATGATTGCGTGGGCTGTACCAAGTGTAAACGCAACTGCCCGGTGGAAGCGATCACCGGTGAACTCAAACAGAAGCATTTTATTGATCCGGCTAAATGTATCAAATGCGGTCAGTGTATCGACAACTGCCCCAAAAAAGCCATCGTCAAAGGATAAATCTTATTATGGATAGCAAAATGGTAAACCTTACGATCAACGGAAAAGCCGTTTCCGTTCCGGCTAATTCAACTATTCTTGATGCCGCCAAAAAACTCAATATAAAAATTCCGACACTCTGCCATTGCGAAAAAATCGGCGGCTGCGGGATCTCCAATAATCCGGCATCCTGCCGTATCTGCGTGGTGGAAGTGGAAAACCGTCGCAATCTGGCACCTTCCTGTGCAACTCCGGTAATGGAAGGTATGAAAGTACATACCAACAGCAAGCGTGCATTGAACGCCCGCCGTACCATTCTGGAACTGCTTTTGAGCGATCACCCCCAGACTTGTATGACCTGTGCCAAAAATCAGAATTGCGAATTGCAGGAACTGGCAGCCGAGTTCGGTATTGAAGAAATCAAATATGCCGGTGAACGCAACCGCTTCAAGGCAGATGCTTCCAGCGAAGCCATCCGTCGTGACCTTTCCAAATGTATCATGTGCCGCCGCTGCGAAACGGTTTGCAACAAGATCCAGACCGTTGGTGCTTTGACCGGTTACGGCCGTGGCTTCGGAGCCAAAGTCGGGACTGCCAGCTTGATCCCGCTGGCTGAATCCAACTGCACCTTCTGCGGTCAGTGCGTCAATGTCTGTCCGGTGGGTGCCATTACTGGTATAAGTTATGTAAAGAAAGTGTGGGATGCCATCAACGATCCCAGCAAGACCGTAGTCGTGCAGACCGCTCCGGCTGTCCGTGTGGCAGTCGGTCAGGAATTCGGGTTTGAACCCGGCGAACCGGTGACCGGTAAATTGGTTGCGGGCTTGCGGGCATTGGGCTTCAACAAGGTGTTTGACACCAACTTTTCTGCCGACTTGACCATTATGGAAGAAGGCAACGAAATAGTGGAACGGATCAAGGCAAACAAAAATCTGCCCATCCTGACCAGCTGCTGCCCCGGGTGGATCAACTTTATTGAACACAATTACCCGGATCTTTTGCACATACCTTCCAGCTGCAAATCTCCCCAGCAGATGTTTGGAGCCATTGCCAAGAGCTACTATGCCGAAAAGATCGGCGTGGCACCCAAAGATTTGATCGTGGTATCCATCATGCCCTGTCAGGCAAAGAAGTACGAAGCCGCCCGTCCGGAATTTTCTCACGACGGAGTGCGTGATGTAGACTATGTGGTGACCACCCGTGAACTTTGCAAGATGTTCAAGGAAGCCGGGGTGAACCTTGCCAATCTGGAAGACGATGTTTACGACAGCCCGTTGGGCGAATCCAGCGGTGCGGCTGACATCTTCGGCGTGACCGGCGGGGTGCTGGAAGCAGCCTGCCGCTCGGTTTACTATATGCTCAATGGCAAGAACCTTGATGGCGATGCTATCAACTTCCGGGCGGTGCGTGGTTTGGATGGTATCAAAGAAGCCACCGTCCAGCTGGCTCCCGGTAAGAGCATCAATGTAGCGGTCTGCTCCGGGCTGGGCAATGCCCGCAAGGTGCTGGATATGGTGCGTGATGACCCCAATCGTTTCCAGGCGATCGAAATCATGGCTTGCCCCGGCGGCTGTATCAATGGCGGCGGTCAGCCCTTCCTGCACGGCGATTCCGCACTGCTGGAAAAGCGGATGAAGGGGTTGTATACCGAAGATGAACGCAAAACGCTGCGGCTCTCCCACGAAAATAAAGATATTCAGAAACTCTACGCTGAATATCTGGGTGAAGTCGGCGGCGAAAAGGCCCACCACTTGCTGCATACGGAATATCACAGCAAGTGATAAGCGTTTATTGCTGAATGTAAAAAGGCTGTCAAGAAATTGGCAGCCTTTTTTATGCCGCTGTTACAGGCGAAAAACAGCAGTATTGGGCAAAAAAATCAAAAAAAATCCGGGGACGGCATGTTGAAATTTGGAATATCTTATTTTTTGCAGTATATTAATGAATGTATGCTTTTTTTATAAGCTGTAACTGATTATGTGTTAAACTATAAAAATGAGAGAAGAAAAAATGCAGGATTTACAGAAAATTACCGGTTACATGGGCGGTCTTACCCCATCAGCAACTCTGGCGATCACCGCCAAAGCCAAAGCTTTGAAAGCCGAAGGTCTTGATGTGTGCAGCATGGCTGCCGGTGAACCGGACTTTGATACTCCCAAGGCTGTGAAAGATGCCTGTATTCAGGCTTTGAACGAAAGCAAAGTGTATTACACTCCCGCCAGCGGCTTGCCGGAATTGCGTAAACTGGTCGCCAAAAAGTTCACCGAAGAAAACAATATACCCTGTACTTTTGAACAGTGTGTGGTGGCTCCCGGTGCCAAATTTTCGGTATTCAGTGCGATTGCGGCACTTTGCGGCCCCGGCGATGAAGTTATCATTCCGGCACCTTTCTGGTTGAGCTATCCGGAAATGGTCAGCACCACCGGAGCCAAGCCGGTGATCGTCAACACCAAGGCTGAAAATAACTTTGAGCTGGTTCCGGAAGAGTTTGAAGCGGCAGTTACCGAAAAGACCAAGCTGATGATCCTTACCACTCCTTCCAACCCCACCGGTGCGGTTTACTCCAAAGCCAAGTTGGAAGCCATTGCCAACATTGCCGTAAAGCACAACTTCATGATTCTGGCTGACGAAATCTATGAAAAGCTGGTTTACGATGCCGATAAACCCCACATCAGTATTGCATCGCTTTCCGAAGAGATCCGCAATCTGACCATTACCGTCAATGGCTGCAGCAAGGCTTACAGCATGACCGGCTGGCGTATCGGCTTTTTGACTGCTCCGTTGTGGCTTGCCAAACGCATTATCGCTTTCCAGAGCCACACTACGAGCAATGTAACGACTTTTGCCCAGTATGGTGCTATTGCCGCATTGGAAGGCAAAGCCGATGCTGATATTGAAAATATGCGTCAGGCATTTGCCAAACGCCGCGACCTTATTTACTCTCTCGTCAGCAAGATCGACGGCATCAAGTGCCTGCGTCCCCAGGGAGCATTCTATTTGCTGTGCGATATTTCCGCATTCGGCATGGGCAGCGATGAATTCTGCACCCGTTTGCTGGAAGAAGAAAAACTTGCAGCCATTCCCTGCAGCAGTTTTGGTGCGGACAACATGATCCGTTTCTCCTATGCTTGCAGCGAAGAAAACATCCGCAAGGCTGCCGAACGGCTTGAAAAGTTTGTGGCAAAACTTGCCAAGTAAAAAGCAAGTCTGATATTCCGGAGGTTTTGATAATGAAATTTCTGAAATATTATTTGCTGCCTGCCGCTGTTGGAGTGCTTGCATTTACAGGGTGCAGCACCACTGATGGCGGTAAGGCTGCGGAAGCTGAACCGAAGATCAGCGAAATTGCCCCGGTGCAGCTTAATGCAGTGGTTGCTCAAGGTAAAACGCTGGGCGAAATGCTGCTTAAGGCGTATCAAACGAATGACTATAAGCTGGCAGAAAAACTCAATATCGGCGACGATAAAAACAAGTTTTCGCAAAGCCGTTTTGACCGACTGATGAAGGTCTTTGGTCAGTTTGGCGGAATCAGCAGTTATTCCTATATGGGCGATATGAATATGAAGCCGGTGCGGCGGCTCTTCTGGCGTGTTTCGTTCAAAGGCAGCGTAAAAAATCCCGCTGTGGCTGACCGGGATATGCTTTTTGAAGTGCGTATAGCTATGCTCAATGGCGAGTGCCGCATTGTAGGATTCGGGCTTTTGCCGGTTTAATAAGGAGCTTTAATATGAAGTTGCTTACTGAAAAACAAAAGAAAATGCTGGACTTTATCGACGATTTTCAGGATAAAGAAGGCATGGCACCCACTGTCTACGAGATCGCCGATCACTTTGGGATCAAAACCTCTACGGTTTTTGCCCACTTGAAGGCGTTGCAGCGGAAAAATCAGATTTCCCGTACCAGCAAAGCCCGGAGTATTGCAGTAAATCGCAAAAAACGGACGGTTCCGCACATGTCGTTTGCTCTTTCCATACCGCTTTTAGGCAGGATCAATGCCGGCATGCCCGCCGACAGCCCCGCCTTGGCGGAAGGGGAATTTGTGGTCAGCGGTAAATTAGCTGAACTGGTTCAAAACGGTTCGCTTTTTGCCTTGAAGGTCAGCGGCGAAAGCATGCGGGATCTGGGGATATTCGATGGCGATACCGTGGTCGTGCAAAAAGATTGCCCGGTAAAAAATGGCGATGTGGTAGTGGCATTGGTCAACAACGAAACTACTGTAAAGAGTTATTTTTTGCAGAAATCCGGCAAAGTTGAGCTGCACCCGGCTAATGCTGATTTCAAGGTGCAGACATACGACGCAAGCGAAGTAGCCTTGCAGGGTAAAGTCATTGCTTTGCAGCGGGAGTTTTAAGCGTTGGCTTTTTACAAAAGAAAAAAATCATGGCACATGATCCTGCCGGTCGCCGGTATGATTTGTGCCATTTTTTTATTGATTTTTTTGCTGTATCGGGAGTATGCTGAACAAACTGATAAAACATCTGAAACGGCAGGTCGGGAACCTGGCTTTTCGGTAAATGACCATCTTATTGCGGCTGCCGGGCAGGGCGATTATTTGCTGGTGCGGTATCTGCTGAATAAAAAGGCAGAGTGCAATTATCAGAACAGTGCCGGTAAAACAGCTTTGCACGCTGCTGCTGAAAAGGGCAACGCAGAGTGTCTGAAAATCTTGCTGAAAGCCGGTGCTGATGCCGGAAAAGCGGATAAATTAAACAACCGGCCGCTGGCTTTGGCTGCCGCCAATGGGTATGCCGGAGCTGTGGAAGTACTTTTGCAATATAAAGCTGATATAGCTGGCGGCAGTCATGAAGCCAAAACTGCGTTGCATGCGGCCGTTGGGGCAGGTAAAACGGATACAGTATTGCTTTTGCTGAAAAACAAAGCACCGCTTTGGCCGGGCAGCAGTGAAGGCAAAGGTGTTTTAGTTGGAGCATTACATAAAAAATACGATGCAGTAGCTGAATTGTTATTGAGTGCCGGAGCCGACCCCAATGAGTGCGACATCAACGGCAACAGTGCTTTGATGATCGCCGCTGCCAACGGAAGTGTAAAACTGGTGAAACTGCTGATGCAAAAATATTCTGCAAATCTTGACCACACCAATAAATCCGGCGAAAATGCTTTTGATGCTGCACTTAAGAACGGTCGCAACGAGATCGTAAAATTGTTGAAAAAGAGTCAATAATCAAGAAAAAATGCTTTTATGCTTGTTTTTAGCCGTTTAAGTGCTATATTAACACGGTTCAGATAAATTGAAACCATAAAAGGTAATTTATAACAAAAAAAGGACAATAATCATGGCTCCTGAACTTAAAAAAGATGCCGCTTACGCTTTGTTGGTTCCTACCAGCATGGGCGTCCGTCTGACCCCGGTTGATGGTCAGCCTTTCCACTGCAGCGATATGTTCAAAATGCAGGTAACCAGTGCCGAAACCAATGTGGCCAGCGTTGCCAGCTTTTTGGGTTTGCCGGTCAAAGTTCTGACCGCGTTCGTTAAAGGCAGCCCGGTTGCCCGTATGATCAAAGACAACCTCGCCGGCCGTCACATGGATTACGAAGGCCCGGAATTTGAACAGGAAGGTCCCTGGGGCGTCCGTCATCAGTTCAATCTGGCCGACAGCGGCTACGGCAGCCGTGGTCCCCGCGTTCAGAACGACCGTGCCGGTGAAGTCGGCCGTCTGCTGAATGTGAAGGACTTTGATTTGGATCGTATCTTCGGCAAAGAAGGTGTGCAGATCGTTCACCTTTCCGGTTTGATCGCTGCTCTTTCTCCCGAAACCAGCAAATTCTGTCTGGAAATCGCCCGTACTGCCAAGAAATATGGCAGCCGCATCTCCTTCGACCTCAACTACCGTGCCAGCTTCTGGAAAGGCCGTGAAGAAGAATTGAGTGCTATTTTTGCTGAAATCGCCAGTTTGGCTGACATTCTTATCGGTAACGAAGAAGACTTCCAGCTCTGCTTGAAAATCAGGGGCCCGGAAGCCGGCGGCAAAGATATCGGTTCCAAAATCGAAAACTTCAAAGAAATGGTCGAACGCGTCAAGGCCGCTTATCCCAATGCCTACGCTTTTGCCACCACTCTGCGTCAGGTCGTCAGTGCCAACCACCACCTGTGGGGTGCCATTGCCAATGTGAACGGCG
>JAZSHD010000236.1:0-69133 GCA_045533055.1 Victivallaceae bacterium
ATGAGTGCCTGCGATATCGGCAATACGGGTATGCGTAACTCCGACTTCCTGCAGGAATTTGTCAGCGAACAGTTCCGCTCGACCATGAGCCGTTACTTTGTGCAGAACAAATTGATCATGCTGACCGCTGACGCCATTTGCATAGCTCCGCCGGCAGATTTGGAAGAAGCCCGCTTGCGTACTTTGTTTGTCGGTATATCCGGCGGACAGGTCTTCCTGGGCGACAAGTTCCAACTTGCTCCGCCGGAACACCTTGATCTGGTACGCCGTGTATTGCCGCCTACGGGTAAAATATCCCGCCCGCAGGATATGTTCAGCAAGGATTGCCCGGATGTGCTTACCCGGGAGGCGGGAGATCGCACCATTTGCAGCGTATTCAACTTTGAAAATCTTGATCGCAAGATCACAGCCAAACTGCCCGATGCTGGCGAATACGATGTCTGGAACTTCTTTGAAGAGCGTTACGAAGGCAGATTTACCGGTACATTCGATGCTGCGGTACCCCGGGTGGCGGCACGGCATTACGCCTTTACCCCGGCAAAAGCCGGAGCAAATATTATCGGAACCAGTTTCCACATTACCTGCGGCGAAGTGGAACTTTCTGGCATTACCTATACCGATCAGGCGATTTCCGGTTACCTGACCCGACCGGCGGGTGATAAAGGCAAGATCTTTTTCCTGGTCAATGGCGAAGTCAAAAGTCTGGAACTCACCGGTACCGGCGAACCGCTGTACTGGAATTTTAAGCTCGACTGAACAAAAAAAAGGATATGTTATTATGAAAAAATCATTTGCTCTCGCACTTATCTGTTGTGCCGCCGCTGTTTTTGCTGCCGATGTTCCGGGAAGTGCGGTACCCGATACCAACATACTCAAATCCGGTAATTTTGAAGGCGTTCAAAGAGGCCGTTTCTTTGGTGAATTCGATGAAAAGAACCGGGCAAAAGGCGGCTGGCTTACTGATAACAAATATGTTACCGCCCCCACCAACTGGGTATCTTTGGATAAAGAGGTCCATAAAGCTGCCGGACAGAGTCTGCGTATTGCCAATCCGCAAGGTCTGGATATCAGTGCAGTGCAGTTTTTCAAATTACGCAAAAACACCGCTTATAAACTCTCTTTTGCCATCAAAACTGATGTGCAGAAAAGCTCCGGCAGTGCATTCGTGATGTTGAATTTCGATAAGAACCGCAGTTTTCCTGCCAAACGCATCAATCAGACTCAAGATTGGGAAAGTTATACCGTTGAATTCAAAACCCCGGAAGACTTTAATGAAAACCGGGCATGTTATTTGCGTTTATACAACTACAAACTTACCGGTACCGTGTGGTTCGACTGTGTAAAAATCGAAGAGAAAAAATAAAAGAGCGTCAGTAAATAAACAATATAAAATTCAAATAATAATGCAGAAAATATTTTTCTCTGCTGTTCAGGTGATGATTTATGAGTAAGGATATTGTTCGTTTCGGTGTTGTCGGCATCGGCAACATGGGTTCGTCCCATGTGCGGAATCTGGGGATAGCAGCAAACTGCAAACTTACGGCGGTTTGCGATTGCAAAAGCTCTGCATTTGAGCGTATTCCAGCTGAAGTGCGGGAAAAAATCAAGTGTTACAGCAATGCTTCAGAGCTTTGCCAGGACCCGGATGTGGATGTGGTGCTGGTTGCCGTACCCCACTATTTTCATGTGGATATAGCCATCGAAGCCATGCGTAACAACAAACATGTACTGGTGGAAAAACCCATTGCCGTACATAAAGCCGAAGCCGAAAGATTGCTTGCCGAAGCAGTTAAATACCCCCATCTGGTCAAAGCTCTCATGTTCAATCAGCGGACTTTGCCCGCTCATATCAAGCTCAAAGAACTTATTGACAAAGGCGAACTTGGCGACCTGCGGCGGGTCTGCTGGACCATTACCAACTGGTTCCGCACCCAATATTATTATGACTCCGGCGACTGGCGTGCCAGCTGGCGGGGCGAAGGCGGTGGCGTTTTGCTCAACCAGTGCCCGCACCAGCTGGATTTGTTTCAATGGTTTTTCGGTATGCCCACCATGGTCAGAGCCTCTGCCAAGCTGGGCAAATACCATGATATTGAAGTGGAAGACGATGTAAATGCCTATATGGAATTTGCCAACGGCATGACCGCCAACTTTATTGCCAGCACCGGCGAAGCCCCCGGAGTGAACCGGTTGGAGATCACCGGCGAACGGGGACTCTTGATATTGGAAAACGGTCAAATCCACTTCAAACGCAACGAAGAAGAGATGACCGATTACAGCCGCCGCTCCCCCAAAGGATTTGCCGCACCGCCCTGCTGGGATTGCACGATCCCCATTCCCGCCGCCGGAGTGGTTGCCCACCGGGCGATCATTGAAAATGTGGCAGCTGCCGTGCTGGGCAAAGCCGAACTGATTGCACCGCTGGAAGAAGGCATCCGTGGTTTGGAGCTGGGCAACGCCATGCTTTATTCGGGCTTGAAAGATGTTACAGTAAATATGCCCCTTGACTCGCAAGCCTATGCAGAAATGTTGGCAAAGCTGGTGGAAAACTCCCGCTGGCAGAAAAAAACCGTGGAAAACACTACTCAAAGCGACGAATTCAACAAGTCGTTCTGATTTGAACTGGAGGCGTAAAGATGTTTCTTACCGGATTTGCCGATGAAGCCGGCACCGATATAAATGTGCAGATCAAAGCCACAAAAGAATTGGGCTGGCAGTTTATTGAATGCCGCAAGCTCAACGGCAAAAATTTAAGCACCCTTACCGATGCTGAATTTGATGAACTGCAGGAGCTGCTGGCAAACAGCGGCGTAAAAATAAACTGCAACGGCAGTTCGGTTGCCAACTGGAGCAAACACCCCCGCAAAGAGGAGGATTTTCAGGCATCCATCGAGGAGCTGAAAGCCGCTTTCCCCCGCATGGAAAAGCTGGGGATCAAGCTGCTGCGGGGGATGAGTTTTCTTACCCCCACCGATGAAAAACCCGATTCGCCCGAGCTGGAAAAAATCATTTTCCGGAAGGTGCGTTATTTGGTTGAAATGTGTGCCGACCACGGAATTGTCTACGGACACGAAAACTGCATGAACTATGGCGGATTATCTCATGAGCACACCCTTAAACTGCTGGAAAATGTGAACCACGAAAATCTGAAACTGATTTTTGATACCGGCAACCCCACCTTCAACTACCGCTATATCGGCGAAGGGCCCCACCCGCTGCAGTCGGCGTGGGAGTTTTACAAAAGTGTTTGTGAACAAATCGTTTATGTGCATATCAAAGATGGCCTGGCGTTGCCCAGAGTCGATGGAGTCCGCCCCAATGCGGTCTATACTTTTGCCGGTGACGGTGCCGGTGATGTACGGGCAATCGTGCGGGATCTTTGCAAAAACAATTACGATGGAGGTTTTTCCATGGAGCCGCACATTGCTGCGGTGTTCCACGCCGAAAACCCTGCCCAGGCACCTGAAGATGTGCGGTTCAAGAGTTATGTAGAGTATGGCAGACGATTTGAACAGCTGCTCAAAGATATACTCAAAGATATCGGACGCAATGTTGTAATTGATTAACAAACAAATCTTTAACATAAAAAAAGACGGGAGAATTTTATGAAACACCAACCATTGACCACCCTGACGGCAGCCTCGCTGCTGTTAGCCGGGTCCATAGCTTCGGCTGATGCAACCAAAGTTGTACCCTTTGCGGTCAGCAGTACCGCCCGCCCGATAACACTCAGTTTATCGCCCCGGCACCCCTCGCTTAAAACCGCCCCAAAATTGATGCTTGACGGCAAAAAAGTCGTGCAGATCCCCCGGGAAGCCGACAAACCCCGTGTCGGGTACTTCGGCTCAAGATTGGGGCAATCTGCCCCCGGCACCATGCTTATAACGCTGGAAAACAAGTTTGCCGGAGAAGTGGCTAATGCCACATTAGCTTTGAATTACAACAAACTTAATGGCCGCAATGGTTCCGCCGGGTCGGAAAAAGCAACCTTTGTACCGGCTGCCGGTTGGGAAACCAAAGTTTTGAGCTATACCGTTGTACCTGAAACTGCGGCGATACAGTATATTTTCGGCTTTAACGGCAAAGTCGGTTCGGCGTGGAACATTGCCCGGGTCTCTCTGGAATATGCTCCTGATACAGTCAAATTGCAGGAAAAGACCCCCAATTACAGCCAAAGACCCTCGCAATGGGGAAGATTTCCGCAAGCTGATTGCTTTTTCAACTATGAGTCCGGCAATGTCGAGCAAGCCCGGACTGCGGTGAAATTTGCCTACGACAAAAACAATCTCTATGTAGGGTATATTTGCTATGAGCCGGAAATGAAACTGCTGAAAAGCAGCATTACCGAGCATGACGGCAATGTCTGGAAAGACGATTGCGTGGAGTTTTTCTTTTACAGTCCCGAAAAAGATGTCATCAAACAGTTTATGACCAACCCCATGGGCACCAAAGCCGAAGTTGAACGGGTCCAGGCACAAGCCGGCGATCCATACAAAGTCCGCAAATGGGATGGCGAATGGCAGACCAGAACCTGGAAAAACGCCAAGAGCTGGGAAGTTGCGATGATCATTCCGTGGAAAACTCTGGGCTATGATACCATACCGGCGAATCCCATGGCAGTAAACTTTGTCCGCGAACGCTTTGCCAACAAAGAGGTCAGCCAGTGGAACTGCTATGTGGGCGATTTGGCCGAAGTAAATAACTTTGCCCGGGTGGACTTTGCCAAAAAAGAGATGGTACGCAGCCGCAAGGTCGAAAAAGTCAACTACATACCCCAGCGGAAAAAAACTCAATTCAAAAATCTCTTGAGCAACGAAAAAATCGCCCGCATCAATTATATGTGGAGCAATGAATACTTCCTGGTCTATCAGCTGCCGGCGGTCAAAGCCAAACACACTCTGGAAAGTATTGCTTCCCACCAGCGGATGCTGCTCAAAGAATGGGCAAAAGCCGGAACCGTTGCCGCCGGTATGCCTTATGTACTTTTGGCACGCAACACCGTTTTGAAAATCGACGAACTTGCTGCCAGCGGGGTGAAATTTCCTTTCGTGGCAAAAAGCCACTCCAGATCCGCCAAAAATGCCGGGGCCAAAGCGTGGCTGGAAGTAAATCCCAATGACTACTGGGTGGATTTGACCGACTCCGTGGCGGTGGAAAGTTGTATGCGTGCCATCGACAGCGTGGCTGCTGACTTCAAAAGAGATCCCCGCAAAGCCAAAATGACCAGCTTTATACACGGTGTTGACGAACCCGGCAACTATATCAGATACATTTACAGCCGCTCGCGGAACATCAAAAATGCGGCATTTCTGGATGAATTTGAAAAAATGCTCAAAGCCCAATACGGTTTCGGCAAATATGGTTTGTACGACGATTACGGCATACCCACTGCCGATGATGCCTTTGAACGCATCGCTTTCTGGCGTTGGTGGAACGACCGTTTTGCAGCCTACTGTCAGGCATACGCCCAACGCTGCCGCCAACAGCTGCCGGGAGTGCCGTTTCAGGTATTCAACCGCAACACCTGTGCCGGAACCGACCCCATTGATGTTGCACTGTGCGGCAACGATGATTATATAATCAGTTCCGACCCGTACCCCACCAGTTCCCGCAGTTATTTCGGCATGGCACGGGCTTTGTACCACACCGGTTTTTCGGTCAAACTTATGCGTGACCTTGCTCCCAAAGCCACCATCAACTTTTACGGTCAGGGCTTCAACTACTGCGGCGGAACTCCCAAACCGGCGGATTTGCGTGAATGGGCAAGTCAGGGTTTGAAAAACGGTGCCGATTATGTGCAGTGGTATACGGTAGGAGCACTGGCTGGCAATCCGGCGGTTTACAATGAAGTGTTGAATATCACCCGGCAGATCAACGATTTGCCCAAACTCAAACTGCCCAAAGAAACCAAAACCGGTATTTTCTACTCCGACTTTGACCGTTGGGGGCTGAATGACGGTGCGGCACACTCGCAGTACACAGTTTATGCCATTCTGGGGGAACATATCAAAAGCAATTTCCGTTTTGTCAGCAAAAAAGATTTCAATGTTGCCGGACTTAAAATGCTTTACATACCCCGGATGCGTTTTACTGAACCTGATTTGACTGCCAAACTGGTCAAATTTGTGAAAGATGGCGGCACGATCGTGGTGCTCGATCCGGACTTCCTGCGTTTCAATATCGACGGCAGTGCTGTTGCCGAAAGAGCGGAACTTGTAAATGCTGAACTTGTCAAAAAAGCTGCCCCCGGCACTACTTTGCTTTACGGCAAAGCCAAACTGCCCTTGAGCAAAGTAAGCCATATCAACCAGAAAGAAAATGGTTCCATCCACGCTTTTGACTTTGCCCGGCTTCCTGCCGGAGCCAAAGTGCTTGCCAAGTACAACGACGGCAAACCGGCAATCATTGAGCGTGCTGTCGGCAAAGGCAAAGTGATCTTTTCTGCCGTGCTGCCCTTTGGTACTTCCGAAGCGGCACTTGCCCCCGTCGGCTGGAAACAGTTCATGGCAGACCGTGCCAAAGCTGTCGGCGAAAAAATGAATTTGCCCATCTGGGATTTTGTACTGCCGGAAGTAACTCAAGACAAATTCAATGTTAAAACCTTGAAATAATAACTTTTGAAAACAAGGAGTCGTATGATGAGGAAAATCCATGTAAAACCCCGTTCACGGGGGCGTGCGAAGCTGGGGAGCTTTACCCTTATAGAACTCTTGGTAGTTATAGCCATTATCGCTATTTTAGCGGCAATGCTGCTGCCGGCATTGTCGGCAGCCCGGGCCCGGGCAAAAAGCTCCAACTGCAAAGGGAACTTGAAAACTCTGGCGTTGGCATCCAATATGTATGCCGATGGAAATAATGATTACATTCTGCCCTGGCGGAATGATTACGGCAACGACGGCAATCAGGCGACCGACAGTGTATGGCCCTATCTGGTTTGGGATGTAATGGGCATAAATACCGGCATGGGCAACAGCGGCCTGAATACCATAAAGTCATACCCGGAACAGGCCCGGATGTTCATGTGTCCGGCATCGTCGGTGGACTTTGCAACATATTCGGGCATGGCGTATTGTATCAATGATGATTATTCAAGCAGCGAAGCAAGCAACTTTGATATCCGCACCCGCAATGGTCTTGCCAATCGCTGCAGTTACGCCACCACTGCCAACGGAAGAGCTTCCAGCATTGATGAAGCGGCATTGTTTTCCGACAATAATTACGATTCTGACGAAACCAATATGAATGGCGGAGTTAAAAGCAATATCTGGCGTGGTATGCGTGGTCATACCGACAACAACACCCGCCACTCCGGCACCATCAACTATGCGACCGTGGGCGGCTCGGTTTTTGAAGGCGTAGCAGTCAAATACGGCAGCAAAGGCTGGACAGTTCCGGTAAACGCCCAGGTGCCCAATAAACCGTGAAAGATTTTTGACCCAAGCAGCTTTGCTGGACTAATATAAAAAGGCTCTGTTGCCAATATCGGTCAATATAATGTAGAGAGCCGACAGCAACAAGGGCGGTCAGCACCGCGAACGCATGGGAGGCAGTTTGCAGGATAAATTCCTGCAAACCGAGCGGAAATGTTCCGCGAAGCCGACCGGAGTTGAGCGAAGCCTTCCGGCGTTTGAGGACGATTTTGAGCAAAGCTCAAAATCGCTTAAGGGGGCGTTCCGTCTTCACCAAGGTTACGCCGCGACAAGCCAGCCCCCGCCGTTGATTAAAAGTCGTTAGGAACTACGCTGGATATAGCAGGACAATGAGCAAAGGGGATCCAAGGGGAGAAAGCAATCTCCCCTTGGGATATGTCCCGATGAAGCATAAAAATTATGCTTCATCGGGACGGGTTGTGTGCGAGATAAATAAATTAAGTTTATCAACCCTGATTGGGAACAGAGCCTTCAGTTTTTCATGCGGGCAAGACTGACCCAGGCTCCGGAGCGGTAACGCCAGTAAAAGCCGCTGGAACGCACTATCCAATCAAAAACCATTGCTATCCATACGGCAATAACTCCGCTGTCGATCCAATCGGCTATAAGATAACTGCAGCCGATCCGAACCACTATCATTGAACCGACGGAAATGATCATGGTAAATTTTACATCGTTCATAGAACGCAGTATGCAGGGAAATACAAATGTTACAGGCCACATCAGCATCCCCAAACCATTGTGAATCAATATAAGATAAAATGCCAAATGTTTTGTATCAACATCTATCTTGCTGAAAAAACTCAAGATCAGAGGTGTCAAGGCAAAAAGCAATATGTTCCACGCAATGTGGCTGGTATATGCCCAGGTCATCATTTTAGATACATAATAGCGAACCTGTTTTACATCTCCAGCCCCCACCGCACGGCCGATAACAGTCACCACTGCCAGACAGAAAACATTTCCGCATACACATCCCAGATAATCAATAGTATTGGCTACTGCATTGGCAGCTATCTCCCGGGTGCCATAGGATGCGATCAAGCCTAAAACCAACACACGCCCCAGTTGAAAAACTCCGCTTTCAACGCCCCCGGGGATCCCGATAAACAATATCTTTTTCACAAATTGCCACGAAATGCGGAAGCCTTTCCGGAAATCTATAAAAATATTCAGGCTTCTATCGTGAATCATAAAAATAATGATCGCCACCGCCACCATCCGGGCAGACAAAGTAGCATAAGCCGCCCCCGCGACCCCCAACTTGAAACCGTAAATGAGCAGAGCATTACCAATAACATTTATCATATTGCTGATAAGAGAAATATACATGGTACGCTTCGTGCGGTTCATCACCCTGAACAATGCGGCACAACCGCCATAAACTGCGATTCCGGGGAAAGCCCAGAGCGTAATACTGAAATAACTCAAAACCGCCGTATGGACATCTTCGGCCAGTTTGCCATACAGAATGTTGATTATTTCATTCAAAAATAAATTGCCCAGCAGAAAAACTGCCACCCCGGCAACCAGCACAACCGCCAGCAGTTGCCTGGCACCTTCGCGTGCCCTTACCAGACTGCCGGCACCGATATATTGCGAAACCACCACCGCACCGCCGGTAGCCACCGCAAATATTATACTGCAGATACAGTTATTGAACATATCCACCAGTGATACTGCCGAAATGCTCGCTTCGCCCAATCCGGCAACCATAAGCGTATCAGCACTGCCCACCAGCAAAAAAAGCAGTTGTTCAAAAAACAACGGAATAACAAGTTGGAGAATATCTTTGTTGGTAAACAGAGAATATTCTTTTTCGCTGAACAGAAAATGCAGTTTTTCCCGGAGAAATCTTAAAAACATAAATCCAGAAGCTCCTCAATATCGTTTTTCCGGAATGACCTCAAGCCAGTAGTTATTGGGCACACTTGTGATAACAGATAGTTTCCCATTATCCATCTTTGCGTTTTTGAATACGCATATTGTGCATACATTATTGTTGGTAGCTTATAAAACATAATCCGGCAAGGCTTCAAATGCAAATCACAAATGTTTTTTCCAGCATCTTTTTTTACAGAAAACAGATTATATGATGTTATATCAGGCAGCTTGCCGTATCTCTTTATATTTTATCTTTATCTGGAACAAAACCGGAATGGTTGATCCGCTTAATCAGCCCAGCAGACGCATTTCTATTTCGGTACGGGCTTTTTGCAGCAATGCAAGCTGTTCCAAGAGATATTTATCGTTGAGAAAGTAGCTGGAAAACGCACTGCTCAATGCTGCGATAGTTACTCCCTCATGACTGCGAACCGGGATCCCCAGAGAGCTTATGCCGAAAACACTTTCATCCCGCACCACCGAATACCCCAGCTGGCGGACTTCGGAAAGATCTTCTTTCAGCTGTTCCGGATCGCAAATCGTCCGTTCGGTCAGTTTACGCAAAGGCATTTTTTCCAGAAAACTCTCCAGTTCCGCTTCCGGCAAAGCACTTAAAAGCACCTTCCCGGCAGCCGTTGAGTGGTATTGATCCAGCCACCGCTGCCGGATGGAAATGCTTATTGGGTTGCGGCTTTCGATAACATTTACCGCAATGACCTGATTTTGATGAAATACCCCCAGAAAACAAGTTACCTGAATTGCCTGACTTAATTTTTGCAGCGGTTCCAGCGACGCTGTACGCAATTCGCTCCATACATCCGCATTATTGCCCAGAATAAATGTCTGCATACCCAATGTGTAACGCCCGCCACGGTGCTGATTTAAATACCCTCTGGCATACAGCGTGCGGATCAGATTGTTGGCAGTCGCCGGCGATACCCCCAGTTTGGAAGCGATCTCGCCATTGCGTACCGGTCCGGCAGCATTGCCCACGATTTCCAATATATCCAACGCCCTTTCCACAGATTGCACAAGGGTCTGCCGGGTATTACGGTTGATGTTGTGTTTTTTTTCTGTCATATACCACTCCATTACTAAATCATTGTGAAAAATTATAGCTTGTTTTTTGAAAAATACAAATCTATTTTACAACAATATTGTATTTTTCTTAAATATAAAAACATCCTTGTTAATATTTTACAATAATAATGTAAAACACCTGTATTTTGCAAAAAAAATAACGACAGCCGGAAAACAGGCTTGATTTTTCGGATAGTCTGTGTAAATTTTATCGCAAAATAATTTTAATATCTGATTTGGAGTTTTTATTTTATGACTGGCAATACTCTGATCAAACTGCTCATGAGTTTTGCATTTATTGTACAAGGAGTTTTTATTGTGCAAAGCAATCCTTTGATCCCCATGGGGGCGTTGACCGGTAAACCCACCCGGGCCGAAATCCATGCAATTCTTGCCAAATACAAAGCCGCAGGCATAAATCAATATTTGGTATATCCCCGCAGCGGTTGCGAATTGGAATATTTATCCAATGAATACCTTGATACTTTGGCAACGGTTTGCGAAGAAGCCGAAAAGCTGGATTTTTCCGCCATCTGGCTTTATGACGAATTCAACTGGCCCAGCGGCAGCTGCGGCAAACGCGTGCCGCTGGAAAATCCCAAGTTTGCCATGCCATTTATCTGTGCATACAAGCAAGACGGTAAGATAAAAGTGGAAATCCGGCACAATCCGGACTATACAGCGTTAATGAATCCGGCAGCAGTTGACCGTTTTATTGAGCTTACCCACGAACAATATTATAAACGCTTGAAGCCATACTTCGGCAAGCTGATCAAAGGTATTTTTACTGATGAACCGGAAATCGGCTACTGGAAAGATAAGGCACCCGATGCCATTTTCTGCATGGGCTATTATGAGGGGTTGGAAGACGATTACCGCAAACTCACCGGCGGCGACCTGTTTGCTGATATTGCCGCCGGCTTGCGGGGCGACCCCAACTATTACCCGGCGGTGTGTGCCGAACTGCTTGCCAAACGCTTCCGTACTTCGTACATCGACCGCTTGCAGGCGTGGTGTGAAAAGCATGGCATTGTGCTGACCGGCCATTTGATGAACGAAAATCACCCGGTAAGTGCCCGTAAAAGCAACGGCAATATCCTGAAAGTCCTGCCCGGGTTCGGCTTGCCGGGTATGGATGAGATCAACACAAAAAACACCATCTCAGGTGCCGAATGGCTGACCATGGGTACAGCCATGTACGCCATTGAAAAACGGGGCAACAAAGGTGGTTTAGGCGAACTTTTTGCAATAGGCCCCTGCGATTTGACTTTTACAAGATTGAATCAAATGCTTTACCTGACTGCAGCGTTCGGCGTTGACCACTATGTTTTGGGGATCGCACCTGTGGATTCCCGGGGGTGTGCTCATAAGCCAAACTGGTACAACTCTTTTGCCTCCGACCAGCCGCAGATGGCGGTTTTTGACGAATGGTCAAAGGCGGCAAAACGGGCTGCGGAACTGGCAAAAAAGGAACGCTCTTTTGAGATCGCAGTCCGTTACGGCAATGGCGAAGAGCGTTTACAAGATCTTCTGATAAGTCTGGTGCGGCACCAGATATCGTGGCGTCTGTTGGATAATGAGGAAGCTGCCCCGGATGATATACCCATGGTTTTGGTTTTGCGGAATGACGGCAAAGTCTGGGAAGAAAAAAACATCCTCAAATCCTATAACTTCGATTATTTGTGGGATATTGCCCTGAAAGACCGACTGCCCCTGAGTTCGGTGGTTTGCGATACAAATGGCAGACCGGTAGACGATGTTTTTCTCCGCCGTTACCGCGATGGCAGCGTGCTGGTTATTGATATGTCAGAAACCGACCGGGAGCTGGTTCTGCACCGCAACAAACAAAAAGAGCCGTTTATGCTTTATGCCAATGGCGTCAAAGAATTTCCGCCGACTGTAACCGGCAGCAAAACTGCCGGAAAAACCGCTGTCTTGGCACAAAAAATCCCAAATGGCTGGCAAGTGGAGTTTGACCGGCCGCACCTTTGCCGGATGCATTTCAACGAAAAAAATGTTGCAGAGCTGGAGCTTCAAGAAGCTCAAAACCTGCGTCTGGCTTTGCGAATATATAATTGCAAAGCGAAGGCAGAATTTAATGGCAAACTGCTGAAAAATCCCCGTCCCTGCACGGAATTGCCTGATACATTCAACACTCTCTATAATGTTTATGATCTGGGGGTAGTTCCAGCAGGCAGACATCGGCTTGAACTGCACGATGCCGGGATCGAATACCCGTTTTTGCCGCAAGCGGTTTTTATCGGCGAAAAGTTGAGCGATTATGTAGGCAAGATCACTCAAAAGTGCCGTTACCAGCTGCCGGAAACTGCCGGAAAATTCCGGATCACCGAAGTTCCGGCCCCCGGAGCGGCAGAATTGCTGGTCGATGGTGTATCATTGGGTAAAAAACTTGTCAAACCCTACGAGTGGCAAATCCCCGCCGGATCGCAGGGCAAAAGTGTGGAAATTGTTGTTGAACACTATCTGTCCGTAGGCGGCTTATTCGGCACCCCGTGGACGGGCTCCGATGAGGCGTCCCGCTGGCGCCGGCAGGCATTAGCCCCCAAACGGCAGAAAGCCGGAGCTTTAACGGTTGAAATCGAATAAAATTTTAAATATACAATGGAGGGAAACATGAAAAAACAATTCACTTTGATCGAACTTTTGGTGGTGATCGCAATTATTGCCATTTTGGCGGCAATGCTAATGCCTGCGCTTTCCACAGCACGGGAATCTGCCCGCAGTACCAGCTGTAAAAACAAACTCAAACAAATCGGGCTGGCTCTGCACATGTACGCCGGAAGCAATACAGATTATCTGCCTTACGCCTGGAGCAACAACAAGCATGTCGTCCGCTCCGGCTATTATGGCACCAGTTACAAATACACCGACAGGCGGACATCGCCGAATATGCTGCTGGTAGGCGGCTACTTTGCCTCCGAAGCCGCCACTTCGGATGAAACGCAGAAAGTTCTTATGGAAAAATTTTTCAAATGCCCCAGCGATACCACCAACTTCGGAATAGTTAATGACACCATGACCGCTATAAGTTATGAGTGGTGGCACATCGATCTGACCGATGCGGAAATAAAGGATCTTACCAACAAAAGCAATCTTGCCCGTATGGTGGTGGGGCGGGACAATCCTGTCTGCACAGTTTTTACCGATGCTTACGGTCCGATCAGCTGGACTTGCGTGCAGATCAATCACCCGACTTCGGCGAATATCCTGCGGTTGGGCGGCGATGTTGATTTGGTTACAATACCTGTCCATGATACTAAAAAGTATCCTAAATATTATGCACACGGAACATCTTTTTTGCGCCGGATCGAAGGCGATACAAAAATCATTGATTGGGAATAAGTTACAATCTCTATAAATATAAAAAAGGATCAGAAATATGAAGTTTTTTTCGATCGTCGGCAAGGCTCTTTGTGCCTTTTTTCTGCTGTTTGCAGCATGCGGCACAATAATTGCAGAAGCAGTGCAAGCACCTTGGATGCAGAAAATTCCGGTTATCGACGGCAAATTCGATGCCGCCGAGTGGCAGGATGCACTGGTTTGGAAACGCAGTATTTCCGGCAAAAACAAACTCCTTGCCTTGCGTAACACATTGTTTTACTTCGGCTGCGACGGCAAAAATCTCTACCTTGCCCAGCAAAGCGAGCTTAAACCATCTCATATTCAAGCTGAAGAAAAACGCTGCTGGGAGATAACCTTGCTGCCCCCCGGCGGCAAACAGGTTTCTTTTGCCATTGAGCCGGGCAAATCCGGCAAACTCCCTGCCGGAGCGGTGGTCAAATACGGTACAGCCAAAGGCTTCTGGCATGTGGAACTTGCCATACCCTTGAGCAGCTTCAGCGGCAAAGATCTTGCCGACGGCGTCTGGGGCGTGCAGATGTTCCGCAAGTGGAACATCCCCGGCGAAAAAGCCATGTGGCATTTGCCCACAGCTAAAGAGCCTTTGGCACAAATCAGGATCGTCCCCAAGGGCGTACTCTGCAATCTTGTTGACATGATCAATCATACCAAACTTGCCAGCTGGCGGCTGACCTGGCAAATCAAAAATACCCTCGATAAACCCGTAACGCTTCGCTGGACTGCCGATGTAAAATCACTGGAAGCTCCCGTCAACCGGGCAAAAAACATAACGCTGGCTCCGGGAGCAAGCGAAGAGGTGGTTATGCAGAGTATTTTTATGCCGGGTACTTACCGGACTTTTACAGCAGAAGTAAAAAATGCTGCTGACAACACGGTTTACTGGCAGCGTAAATTTTCGTGGGATTTTGCCCAAGCTAAAAAGTGGTTCGATCCCGATCCCCCCCTGCAGCTGCATTACGCAGTCCACCCCACGGCACAAACTTTGCGTGTGCGGGTCTTCTGCCGCAACGCCAAAAAATTTGCCAATGTAGCCAAAGCCGAAGTGCTGGTAACTCATGAATCCGGCAAAGTCGTTGCCCGCAAAGCGTTGACCAAGCGTGCCAACAAGGATTGGTTCAGCTATTGGAACGAGCCGGAAATGAAAAACTGGCCGCTGGGTAAATACACTCTGACCGTAAAAGCTACCGGCAAAGACGGTAAAAACCAGGAACTCAAAGGTTCTTTCGGCAGACACAAGTTTGAGTGGGAAAATAACAAACTCGGAAAATCCGAACAATACATACCTCCCTTCAAGCCGCTCAAGGTCAAAAATAATGAGATCCACGCCCTGCTGACCGGCTACCGCCGCAGCGGAGTTTTCTGGGATGCTGTGTATGCTCAAGACAAAAACATTCTGGCAGCCCCAATCGAACTTAAAATCAATGGCGAAACATTCAAATCCATCACTACAAGGCAGGTAAAAGCCCCCTTCGGCCATGTGATCTTTGAAACCGATTTTATATACAAAGACCTGAAACTTACCGCCGTGCATGATTACGACTACGACGGCATGTGCAAAGTTACACTCAAGTTCGCCCCGGTCAAGCCGGTGAAAATCGACAGCATGTACTTTGATATCGACCTCAAAAAAGAGTATGTAACGCTTTACAGTGCCATGGGGGCGCGGTTGCGCAACAACTTCCACGGCTGGGTCCCCGAAAAAGAGGGCTTGGTCTGGGATAGTTTGCGTGGCAGAGTATTGAATCCGCTGCTCAAAGGATTCCGCCCCTACATCTGGGTCGGCGAACAATACAAAGGCTTCTGCTGGTTTGCCGAAACTCCCCATAACTGGAGCATCGACCCAAGCAAGCCCGCTCAAACCCTGACGGTGGAAAAATCCGCAGTCCGGGTGCGGATCAACCTGGTCAACAAACCTGTTACCCGGGATAAAAAGTTTGATATAGTTATGGGCTTCCAGCCCACTCCGGTCAAGCCACAGCCCAAGGTTGCTGCCATGCCAGGTCTGGTGCATCGGGTGAAGTTTGTACCCCGCTCCAAGTACAGAAATATCATAGCTTCTTACATATATATGTGTATGCGTTACGAAGACGGTATGCTTTCGGTACCGCCCAACAACGACTGGAGCTTTCTGGAATATGTTGCCGCCGACAAGTGGAAAACTCCGGCGGAAGCCCAGGCTTTTGCTCTGGATTATGTAAAACGCAATAAGCTGGATCAGAGCGAATACCGCAGTATATACGATTATTCGCCGGCATTGAGCAAAAATCTGCATTTGAGCATGCGGGCATTTTGCGAGGTCTACCGCCCCAGCAATGTACGCATCCAGTATCAGAATCCCCGTGCCGTAGCCCCAAACTCCAAAGAATTCAATATGTATAGCGATGAATGGAGCTTGTGGGAAACCCGTCCGCCGAGCCTTGAACGCATGAGCCACTTCGGCTGCGACCCTACGGACAAGCTGACTGATTTTATGCTTTACAACCTCCGCAAACTCTACAAATACGGGTTTACCGGCATTTATTACGATAATATTTTTGATACGCCATGCTACAATGTAGCCAAAGGCCCGGCCATTGAAGTAGAACCGGGTAAAATCATGCCTTATTACCCTTTGTTTGAAATGCGTGAATTGCTCAAACGAAGTGCCCTGTTTCTGCATGAAGAAGGCAGATACCTCGGCGGATACCCCTTGCTGGAGTCGCATATAACCGATACAGTTATGATCCCGCTGGTGAGCTTTAATGCTGTTACGCTGGACTGGGAAATGAATTTCGGTTCCGATCCTTATCCCCGGCGTTTTTCGCAGCCGTATATCCTTACGAATACAGTAGGTACTCAAACCGGTACTCTGGGGGCAACCATTATCCAGCGTGATAAAACCATGCCCGGCGATGAGATCGAGCGTTCTGTTCTGGCGGTGCAGTTTGCCAATAACCTTATGAGCGGCAAACTCTACGCCACGCCCGGAATGTTCTATCAGAATGCCATCAACTATATCTTTGATTTCGGCTATGAAGCCGAAGGTACAGTCATTTATCCGGGATATCTCAAAAATAATCCGGTAAAGATCAACAACAAAGATGTTCTGGCAACCGTGGTAAAACGCAAAGATGGTGAAGTATTGCTGATGATCGGCAATGTGGGCAAAAAAGCGGTCAAGGCGACCTTTGATCTGGGCAAATTTGCTTCCGGTACTATCTATGATGCTGAAAGCAAAACCATCATCGGCAAAGGCAGTAAATTCACTTTGCCGATAGAAAAATACAGCTACCGGTTGATCCAAGTCGGCAAAGCTCCGGCAAACGCCCAAAAACTGTCAGGTGTTGCCAATTGGAACAAGGCGACCCGGGCGGTGCTGGAACACACAGCAGAAAGTTTGATCATCAAAGATATCAAAAAAGATCACTACATCGTTAATAAGACTCTTCAGCTTGATACCAATAAAATCAGCACGATAACGATCAAATACCGTGCCCGCGGCATTGCCGGTAAAACCAACGGACAGCTTTATTTTGCCAAAGATAAGCAGAAGTTCGGTTCGCCCCGTTTTTTCCGGCTGCCCAGCTTAAAGAGTGATGATGCCTACCGCACAATAACTATAAAAACCGCCAAAAATCCGGAGTGGAAAAAACTTGGCAAAGTTACTGCCATAAGATTGGATATGATGGATCAAGCTACTGGAGTTATTGAAATAAAAGATATAAAATTCCAGTAAGTGGAGCTTAAAGTGAAGCTCGGGCTGTACATCAGCGGCAAATGACTTTTGCCTGAAGTACAGCCCGTATTTTTTACAGCCTGTGCTGCTAATTACTCAATAGCGGTTTTCCGGAATGACTTCCAGCCAGTAGTTGTTGGGGTCTATGAGCATAAACTATAGTTACCCATTGTTTGAGACCCCTATAAAACTGCACTACTCTCAAACATATGCACCCCACACCAGCTAATGGCAATGGGTTGAGACCCCTATAAAACTGCACTACTCTCAAACACATGTACGGATAAGAGTTACTATTATTGGGGTTGAGACCCCTATAAAACTGCACTACTCTCAAACTCTTTCTTTCCTACGCCCTCTGTGCAATAGGGTTGAGACCCCTATAAAACTGCACTACTCTCAAACTCAAGTTTAACTTGATATAACGGGGATTATGGTTGAGACCCCTATAAAACTGCACTACTCTCAAACAAACCCCATAGCCATAACCTTGGCAGCTTGGGTTGAGACCCCTATAAAACTGCACTACTCTCAAACCTGCTCCCTTTTGTTGTTGCCTATACTTATGGTTGAGACCCCTATAAAACTGCACTACTCTCAAACCCGCGTGCTGTCATCTCTGTCCCATTGGGCGGGTTGAGACCCCTATAAAACTGCACTACTCTCAAACTTGCTCTAATTATAATTTAGCACGAAAAAAGGGTTGAGACCCCTATAAAACTGCACTACTCTCAAACCCGGCGGTGTTGTTGATGTTACTTGCTTTCGGTTGAGACCCCTATAAAACTGCACTACTCTCAAACTATGTGCCTACCTCAAAGGTGCCAATTTGGGGTTGAGACCCCTATAAAACTGCACTACTCTCAAACGGCGACTTTTGTATATATGTGAATCCATTGGTTGAGACCCCTATAAAACTGCACTACTCTCAAACCGCTGTAATGTCGGGATGTCGACAGGCATTGGTTGAGACCCCTATAAAACTGCACTACTCTCAAACTGAGTACCCTCCAAGGAGTATACCCATTGAGGTTGAGACCCCTATAAAACTGCACTACTCTCAAACTGCACGGCAAGATACTTACAGTTAGTCGCCGGTTGAGACCCCTATAAAACTGCACTACTCTCAAACCGCTTGGCGGCGATAGGCTTCAACCCGCCTGGTTGAGACCCCTATAAAACTGCACTACTCTCAAACATTGTTTATAATGTGATGGTTTGAACGCACGGTTGAGACCCCTATAAAACTGCACTACTCTCAAACCCTATATATATAGGCGATTTCAATTTTTGAGGGTTGAGACCCCTATAAAACTGCACTACTCTCAAACCTCAAATTTACTTTTTGGGATCGAGAATTATATCAGTTTTATAAGAAATTCACACATCGTAAGATGTGTTTTGTGACCCTGGCAATAATATAACAGTATTAACAGAAATGTCAAATCTGAAAATCAAATTTCACACAAATCATTGTCAATGAGCAACCGTTCTTCACGAGAAAGTTTTTTATAAACTTTGTTGTCAATAAGTAAAATATTATGTTCTTTCCGGCAGCAGGTTTCTGTAAAAAGCTCTAATACAGCATCGTCCAAAAAAGAACGGAGATTTACAAATATAAAAACAGAAGCCAGCCCGTTATCATTCATCAAATCCATATATACCAACAGTTTTTCCGCCAAGTCCGGATAATCTTCTTTTAACTGAATTCCTGCTGATTTTAACAAAGATGATATCGAAAGTCGTTCCGGCTCCAGTTCTAAATCATTTTGGAAGGCAAGATCATAAATTAATTTTTCAATACTCCCGAGTATCTGCTGACTCCGCTCGTAAAACTCCTGATTCATTGCCAGTTTTTCCATTTTAGCAAGAATTTTATTCAACAGAGTTTTCTGATTGATTTCGAAAGAAAAAAGGTCTGCAATCAGGACCAAATTACCGGAAACAGGAATCGGTTTTTCATCGACAGAGAGTACAACAGGACCATCTTCCCCGCAGCTTTGGTGATGCAAATCGTCGATAAAACGAAAAAACAAACTTGGATTTTCAATCACTAGCGACGGAAAGGTTCCGTTGTTAAACTTGATAACAGACTTGATTTCAGGATAAGCCAGCTTCATAAAATCACCAATGATTGTTCGGTTGTTACCACATCGCTTTTCATATCACCGACGATAAATGAAATCCCAGAAAATTGTTTTTCCGTAATAATCATTGCACAAACCATTCCCTGGGGCGGCTTAAAACTTTCGATTCTAGCCACAACGCTTTTTGCCATTGCTTCGTTGATAACCATACGGCAATACACAGACTCCTGCAGCATAAAAAAGCCGTTTAAGATCAAATCATTGCGAATACGCCGATAATTCCGCCGGTTTTCAGAAGTTGCTGTCGGTAAATCAAAAAACACCATCAATCTCATAAATCTGTTACTCATTTTTATGTTACCGGTTCAGTAAAAGTTCGTTTTTTCTGCCATGAACAAAATTTCACAGCAGATAGCTTCCCGAGAGTAATTGTCTTGAAAATACTTCGGACATAGATCATAATACAATCGTCCAAACGCCGTTGAGTTCCATCAATAAAGAATGGCTGATTGAAAATTTCCAGCATCCGATGTTTTTCTTTAGAACCGAACTGAATGAATCCACAGGAATCAACCCAACGATCGATCAGAATGCGGAACGGCTCCATCAGGTCGCAGCTCAGATTGAAGTGATTAAATGTATTATGATGTGTGATCCCCAACTGAGTGGAATAACCGCTGGAAACGATTTCACGGTTGAATGCCGATAAGATCAATGAATAACCGTAGTTCAAAGCGGAATCAACAGCCGATCCATCACCCCGCCTGAATGAATTTCCGAAGATTTTATTGAAATAAACCTTTGCGGCATGACCTTCCCGATTGCTCATATCTCCGTATTGCAGATTTTTTACATAATCCATCAACATTTCAGACTCGCGGTTCATCTTTTTTTCAGCTAAAAATAATGCCTGATTGCGTATTTTCTCTGCAATGATTTCTGTCCAAAGCAGTTGGCAAAAATCTGTATTCCACTGAATTTGTTCCCGTAATTTTCCGGAAGACTCTCCATGTCCGTAACATGGGATCAGTTCTGCACAGGGAGAGTGCTTTTCATCACAGAAAATGACTTTGATCTTCCGTTTTATCAATTCTGCAAGCAGACAGCCCGTCACACAGCAAGATGGATTTTCCACAATCAGGGTATTTACCTCATCAAGAAAAACTCGTACGGTATCGTCATCACGACGGATGACAAGATACCCCATGCGGAGATCAAGCTTGCTGCGTTTCTCAATAACAACTGTCCGGAAGCTCATGATCAAACTCAGATCAAATCAAGAAGATTGACACTCTTTGTTTCATGCAAACCGCTGGCATCAGAGTAAACAATCCGAACCGTTGAAAATGTTTTTTTCCAGTTTGACAAACTACTGGGGAGTGTTGTTACCGCAGCATTCTCAACACCACCGATCGAACTCAAATCGACTCCAGAACCACTGCTTCTGCCCATACATTTGATAATTCCCAATAATATTTCAGCTTGTTTTTCCGGGGGAAGTGCAATAAACTTATCGCGTCCTTTTTCAAGATATTCCAGGGGATTTGCTGGTCGCTTGGCAAACATTCCTGTCCGCAATTTATCCGTTAAGGCATCATAAAGTTCTACATTGCTGTCCACAGAAAATTTATCATACTCTTCGGAATACATAAATTTTGGATTTTTACGTTTTTTCTCATAGAATGATTCCAAACGTTTGATGTACCGTTCCCAATAACTATCCAATAACAAAGGCGAAGCGATTCCTACACCAAGTTTACTTCCACCACTGCTTTTCCCGTTAAGGATGAACCGCAACCCATTATCGACCTCAAAAACAGTTTTGATCTTGATCGGTTTTATTCCCAGCGGGAACTTGACAGTAAAGTCTTTTTTCCCTGTCGGATCAATAAAGATTTTTACATACATCTCAGCAAAAGCCTTATCGTTCAAGTACTTATCTGCAATCATCAAATCAACCGGGACAAGAGTCAACTCTTTTTTAGTTTTCTTTTTTACAGTTTCTTCAGTTAAAACGAAAGAGAAAAATGCCGCTGCTGCTTTTCTGTAACCGCCATAAATTTCCGTCGGCTTCCCTTTTTTCAAAGGAATCAATCCAGATGTTGCAGGTTTGGGAGTCTGATCAAACAAACCTCCATGCTGGCAGAAAGTATAATTTGTAAAATGCATATAATTCCGTTTCAGGATATTTTTTACTTGAGCAATATTTCTGCTGCCATCCCAAATAATTTCGCTGTGCCTGTTTTTAAGGCGGCTTTTCTCTCCGAATACAACTTTTGTCTTTACACTGTATTCGTCAGAATGTTCCATAAAATAGTTGCGGGTGAAATATTCATGCCAGACATTTCCGACAACAATATTGAGATACGCATCTTTTCCATGATGCAAATCATTGACAACACGAGATTTCACCAGATCGAATTCATGTCGAAAATCAGAAACCAGTCCGGCTTTGACGTAAACGATTTCGGTGTCCGGATAACGCTCTTTCAGCAATTCTGTTAAGACTTTTGTTGACTGTCTGTTTTCCACCAGCTGCCGATTGATGAAGCCCCATTTTTCATCTTCAGAGAACGAAGTGGAACGAGTCAAACGGAAAAATTTTTCATCAGAGATCAAACCATTATCTTTCAAATATTTCCAGAACGGCGTCATTTTTTTGCGGATATCTGCATTCAGCGGGTAAGCATCACTCTTCGCACCATTGATTTCACTGCGAACCAGAACGAGGTTATTCAGAAGGCTGTCATCTTTCACCTTTGACTGCGGATAGATATGCTCTTTATTGCAAAGAGAAAGACCCGTGATTGATATGGATTCCCCTGTATACATATCCCGCCCAAGCTGCATGAAATACAGATAAAGAGTATCTTTTTGCAATGCAGCTTCGTCATAGCTGTCAAGTTCCTTACTGAGTCTTCTGATATCATCATCGGCTATACTTTCATAAAGTTTTTTCAGACTGACAATGCGTGAAAGTTTCCTTTTCCCTTTTTCCTTGCTGTCAACATCGCGAGCCATTTCCACAAAAATTTTCCGCGGAGCTTTTCCCATAGTCTTTACAATCTCATCAAGGATGGTAAAGGTACGGATGATCGGGCGTTTGACAGCGTTGGAAACATACATTTCATCAAGTCGATTCGTAAGCGACTGCGGTCTTTCGGAATAATATTCCCGTCTGGCAGCATCCACCATCTTCCGGAATGGATATTTATCACTCATCAACTGCTGTAGATTGAGATTGTATTCCCACATCATGTTGATGATGGAAAGTTTTCCTCCGGTTTTAACATCAAAATGCCCCGGTTCCGTCAGAAACTTTCTGGAAAGTCTTCCAAAACCCTGAAATTTTTTGAACGAGAGTTTTTTGACATCATCGTCTGATAGTTTTTGGAATTTTTTCAAATAATTGCGGTACCGGAGATTATCTTCCGTAAAAGATCTTTGGTGAATGATCTCTTCAGCTTCTGACTCTGTAAGTTTTTTCTCTTCAAAAAAAGGGTTAAAAATCTTCCAGCTGCTCAAAGAAGCCGTAATCGTATCATCAATTCCAGTTATACAGCTTTCATCCAATTCATTATAAAGATTGTTGGATTTCAAACAATTGAGTATTGTCTTTTTCGTAATCTTACTGTATTTGAAGAACAAATCATACAGCAACTGCTTGCATTTTGTTGTTACTGGAGCACCATTAATATGAATTGCGTTCAATAGATTTAACACCTCAAAACGCTGATACAGCAGAGAATGTTTCGGTAAAACTTCTTCATTGGGTAAATAGGTGCACTTATTGCACATTCGTTTGATGAAAGCTTCTTCGCTGGCTTCAAGATCAACTTTCTTTTCAAAATTCCACGGCAGAATCTTTCCCTCAGTTTTTCGTTTCAGCCAGGCAAAATTGCTGTGAGAGTTCAGAGGCCCGACAAAATACGGTATCTTGAATTCCATAATAGAAAGGATTTTATTTTTAACGGATAAACCATCTTTATCGCATTCCAAAAGGAACGGTAAATATCCGGAAGCTTTGCTTAGCAGATTATTCAATTCATTCCAATACAACTGATAAGGAACCGTTCTGTTATTAGTGACAACCTGTTTCGGCAGGAATTTATTTGACAAAATATCCAGCCCAATCTGATCAAAAAGACTTTGATCTGCGGAATCTTCAATCACCATATTTTTAAGTTTTGATTTGAGAAAGTTATAAAAATCTTCTGAATTGGCTCTTTTTTCTGCAGAACCGATATATGATACATAATTGGCTCTACTTTTGGTGTTGCGGAAAATTTCCTGAAAACCCTGTTTCGTCAAATACTTTTTTACAAGATATTTCAGCTGTTTCAAGTCAGACTTGTGCTTTTCATAAATCTTCACTTTTGAATCAGAAATGTTCTTCCCGCCGCCAATAATATCCGCAAGAATTGACCAATCAAAAACTTTTTTCATAAGAAGCAGCAGTGCTGCATCCTCTTCAGACAACTCAGAAAGCATTTCTGCAATTTTTTCATCATCAGAATCAAGCAGAATTTTTATATCTTCATACTTGGCAGAGGGAAAGAGTTTTGCAGCTTTCGTTTCCAAGCCGCACAGCAGCCGCAAGAATTCATTTTCATCAATCCAAGGTAATTCGTCTGAGGAAAGAGCTTTTTTAAATTTTTTGACCTGAAGAAATTCCGCAACTTTTTTCCCTTTATCAGATCTTGTCGACGCCGATTTCAAAATATTTCCGATGTCAGTGATTTTTACGCCAAGATGTTTCCACGAAAAGATATATCCATTATCTTCGACATAATTTTCCAATTCGTTGTAGACAGACTGAAAATCAATTAATTCATCAACTTTTTCTTTTGCAACTTCACAGAAAAAATGTCCCCTGTGAACAACCAGCCAGGCACAGGCAAGATATACAAGACGAACATCATGCGGAGAATCGGAATCCATCAGTTCGGAAATAAGATGATGAATTGTTGGATACTGCTTATAAAAATCAACATCTGTGTATTCAGAATCAGAGAAGATCGCAAAACGGGGTTCTGAGGCATCTTTTTGCAGAGCACTGCAGTCGATCCGCTTAAAAAAGTTCCGGTCAACTTTGTCGATTTCTACTGAAAAAAGTTCCCGCAAAAGCTGTACCCTCTGCTGCCTGCGGTCAAGACGTCTCCTGGCGGCACGATGAGTCCGGCGTTCTTCTGCCAAGTTTGCAGTTTCAAAAAGATGGACACCCCATATCGGATGCTGCTGGTACTTGATCAAATCATAATTTGTCTCCGTTACAGCGTACCCGGTCGAATTGGTCCCAACATCAAATCCGACAAAATAATCAAGATTTTTTTGATTTTTCATTTGACTTTTTTCTTTTCTATGTTATCTTAACAATTGTAGTCTGTGACCCCTATAAAACTGCACTACGAGTTCAAATAAAAATTTATTCAAATCATTAGCACAAGCTAAATGCACGTTGGTGCATCTTTATTTGAGAGCTCTTTTCCCTTTTTGTATTTTATTGTTCTGTTACTATACTCTACAAGAGTGGACTTCTTTAGTCCACTCTATGAAAAAATCAGGAAAATTTTTTATTATTTCATTTTTTACCGGGTTTCCGGGATGACCTCCAGCCAGTAGTTATTGGGCACACTTGTCATAACAGATAGTCCCCCATTATTCATCTTTTGGACGGTTGCGGAGCGATTCTTCAAGCAGTTTCAACTCCTGTAAATCTTCCCAATCAGCCTGTTTGGCGGCTTCTGTTTTACGCCTTTGGCTGAATACTTCGTAGCGTTCGCTTACGATTGTTTTCATCTCATTATTGCTGATTGAACCCGCGTTGTTCAATATTTCAAAACCGTTGAACTCCAATAACTGATTGACATTATTCCGCCAAAAATTCATGGTTAGAGAACGACGATTTTTGATCCGCAATTCAGCCGACTCCAAAAAGATCATGACCAGGCGGTTAAGTGAATCTATTTCATCCCGGCTTAAAAAGTTTTTAGCAATAAATATATCCCCTTTGCGGACGATCGATCCAGCCCAACTGGTCGCACCGAAATTTGGCAGTTCGGCTTGGGCTCGTTGAACAATGATCTCTGCAGCTGTAAGATGAGTTACCGCATAAAGCAGTTTATTCTGCGTTTCAGCAAAGAACATCTGGGTCGATTTGTCAGTAGCATCGTAATCACTGCTCAAACTGAATAATTCCCGAACCTTTTGGTAAAAGCGTTTTTCCGAAGCCCGAATCTCCCGGATGCGTTCCAGCAATTCATCAAAATAATCAGGGCGACCGTCAGGATTTTTCAAACGGTCATCGTCAATGACAAAACCTTTCCGCATAAATTCAACAAGATTGCGGTTCGCCCATTGCCGGAATTGCACGCCCCGCTTGCTCCGCACCCGAAACCCAATGGCAAGGATCATATCAAGGGAATAATAAGCCACATTGTAATCTTTGCCGTCGGCGGCAGTTGTTAAATAAAACTTAACAACTGAATTTTCTTGCAACTCATTGTCTTCAAATATGTTGGATATGTGGGTTGAGATGTTAGCTTTGGAGGTGGCAAAAAGTTCAGCCAACTGATTTTGGTTCAGCCAAACACTGCCGTCTTTAGCCAATAAAGAGATATTCACCTTGCCGTCAGAGGTTGAATAAATGATGATTTCTTCTGAACTATTGTCCATACTATTGTCTTTCTGAAAATCATCAATACCGGTTTTCCGGGATGACTTCGAGCCAGTAGTTGTTTGGGTCGGTCACGAAGTAAATTCCCATTTCGGGGTTTTCGTAGCAGATGCAGCCCATTTCTTCGTGGCGTTTGTGGGCTCCTTCGTAATCATCGACCTTGAATGCCAAATGAAATTCGTTGTCGCCGAGGTCGTATGGGCGATCCATTTCCCGCAGCCAGGTCAACTCAAGCTGATGGCTTGAATTGCCGTCTTCCAGATATACGATGATAAAGCTGCCGTCTTTAGCGTTGATGCGGCGGACTTCGTGCATATCAAAAGCATCCTGATAAAATTTAATGCTCTTGTCAAGGTCAAAAACGTTCAAATTGTTGTGAACCATCCGGAATTTCATAGAAAATCTCTCCTGTTTTAATGTATTGCAAACAAAACATAATACCACAACACCCTAAATGCAAATTCGGAATGTTTTTTCTTGCTGATATTTAACTTCTTTTTTATCGATGCTGTCTGGGGATGGGCTAAACACGGAGAATGAACAACTGATATTTTTTATTATGAAAAAGTTAAATTTTCACAATATATGAGATTATTTTTTCGTTTGAGGTTGATTTTTTACTTGAACAGTGTTATTTTATAACATGGAGGAGTTATGCACCAGCGACAGAAAAAAATCCTTGATATGCTGCAGAACGGCAAACTTTTGATTCCGGAAGCCGCCGAAGCTCTGGGAGTTTCGCAAATGACTTTGCGGCGGGATCTGCGGGAGCTGGAAAGCCGGAAACTTTTGCTGCAAGTCAAAAATGGTGCCATCCCCCACCCGGCACGCTACGAACCGGAAAACTCTTCGGAAGATGAACTCATGCTCCGGAAGTTTGCTCTGGCAAATCTGCTTTACGATACTGTTATGCCGGTGAACAGCCTTTTTATTTCCACGGGCACCACCGCACTGGCGTTTGCCAAAGTTATTGCCCGGCGGAACAATTTGCCCGTAACGGTAGTGACCAATTCCCTGCCGGTGGCATCGGCACTTTTCAAGACCAGCTGCAAAGTTATTCTGCTGGGCGGGGAACTGCGAACCAATTCGCTGGATCTGATCGGCCCGGCGGCAGAGCGTAATTTGCTGGATTACCGGGTGGATTATCTGGTATCAGGCTGCGATGCGGCATTGTCGGAGTATGGATTTTACACTTCGGATGTAAGTTTGGCACAACTGGAACGCAAGTCCATCCAAATCGCCGAAAAGAGTGCCATTATAACTGACAGCAGCAAGTTTGCCCTGGGAGCCTTGACCCGTTTTGCCGCATTAAGCGACATAAATTTGCTGGTAACAGATAATCTGCTGCCGGAAAAAGATTTGCAAAATTTGAAAAAATCCGCCATAGAAGTATTGCAATGCGATTGCTGAAACAGTGAAAAATCAAAGTGCAAGGCTTTGTTCCCGATAAAGGTTGCTTTGGAAGTCTTGGAAAACCAACACCCTTTTCCCTTGTCCGCCGTAGCCTTGGCGAAGGTGGAAAACCTTTTACCGGCATTTATCTATTTGCGTTGCAAATAGATAAATGCCCTTTAAGTTTTGAAAAAGACTGATTCAATATCTTTTCTGTTTATCAGCCGATATGGGAAACAGATAGTTATTTTATTGCCAGATCCAATGTCAGCGTGTTGCCGTTGAAGGGGATTTTTACGAGCTTATATATGCCGGTACGGTTGACCGCGGTGCCGGAATTTTCTGCAGCTTTGCCATTGCTTTGGCAAGTTAAAGTTTTGCCTTGCATAACAGCTGTAAAGCCGCTTCCATGCAATGCTAGTTCCGGTGTGTTCATGCCGTCAGACTCCAGTACCGGTACGATCATTGCCGGATCTTTGGCTTCGCCGGCAACACTCATTTTCAAAACGAGTCTGCCCGGTCGGGTGATATCGGCTTGATAAGTTACGACCGTATCACCCATATCGTAAACAACTTCCCACACTCCGGGAGCAACTTCATGGTATCGGGCAACATTTTCATCCCATGCAGCAAGGCGGCAGATATTGCCTTTTTTATCCAGCCATTGGGGAGCAACCGATGCCGGGTATTCATTGGGCTTGAATTCAGGATTGATCTGATAGCCCAGATTTTTTTCCGCAAAGGGCAAGCTGGGCAGCAATCCCCACGGTTGACCTTTCAGCAATATTCTGCCCAAGCCGTTGGCATCGTGTTTAAGATTGGGTTTAAGATCAAACTCCAGATAGTTGCCGCTATAGTTGCAGAAGAGTTTGTAAAAGTTTTTGGTCAAACCAAAGCCGAAACCGCCGATTTCCGATACTGCGGGTGCTTCGGCAATAGTATCGTCGGCGTAAAGTGCCGCCAGTGAATAAACCGATCCGGCAAAGAGCGTGTAAACCGAATAATGCCCGTAATAGTCGCAGCCGTGTTTGGTGGCAGGATCAAAAAAGTTTTTCAAATGGAAAAGTTTGCCGTCGTTACGCAATATGCCCCTTGCCGAACTCTTGGCCGCCAGATGTGCCTGCCGCTTGAAAGCTCCCGCAAGTTTGGGGTCGGACTCTTTGAATCGCCGGGCGGCAAGTTCGCACAACGCACTTACGATGCCCTCCTGAAAATAGAACTGGCTCGACCGCCCGCCGAAAGGTACTTCGCCGGTGGGTGCCATAAAAAGCAGTGTGGCATACATTGCTTCGTCAAGATTTTTTTCCAGAACATCTTTCCACTTGCCGTTGTAGCCATCGAATAGTGCTGCTTCGTACTGCAAGCGGGTGGTTATATCGTAAGTTATGGGGTCAAGGGGATCACGGTACATGCCGTATTCGTTGAACCGCCCCAGCTGGTATTCCACATATTTATCAAAGTATTTATTGCCCCAAATGCCATTGTGCACACTGTTGATATTAGCGGATTGCCGCATACTTTCCCCTGCCGAACTGTAAACCACCCAGTTGTGGAAGTTGGCAAGATCTTCGGGCTTATTACTTACATACTTATAGGTCTTTTCGGGTTCGACCTGCGATAAAAGATTTTTCCACTTTGCCAGCCGTTCTGCCGGGGCAATGTTCTTCAGGCAGTTGTACGCCGTGACCAGCTCCCGCATCCAGAAGTTGGGCGAACGGTTGATGGCGTCAGCTTGAGTGAGCGTATAGCAGCAGTGATCCATGACTTTGTAGAGTTTTTCTTTGAACTCCGTACACCGCCCGAAATAGATCGCCACAGCACAAGTTGAAGCAAAACGGGGCGAAGTTTGCCCATGTTCATATTTCAAAACCGGGTCGATGACTGCACCATTATCATCCACCCACGGTTCGGCGGTACGGACGATCCTTTCGATTATATCCAAATAAGCGGTGCGATTTATGTTGCTTGGCTGCCAATCTGCCGGAGCTGCTTTCTGCAGTATATTCTGCACTATTTGGCAGAGCTTGACTTGAGTTTTTTCCTCTTGACTCATATTTTTACACCCGGTTGATGCCGCAATCAGCAATGTAACTGAAAACATGGCAAAGATTTTTGATTTATTTTTCCACATAACAACAGTCCGATATGATTTATTTACAGCAGAACTCCTGCCAGGAGTCCAGCATCACCTCAAGTTCCGGCAGATTTTTCCGCCAGAATTTTTCGTGTTCCAGCGTTACCGGCACCGTTACATTGTTTTCGCTCAACAATGTAAAAAGTTCATCCATAGGCACAAGACCTTCGCCGATGAGGTCGAATTCGCAATATTTCACCCCATCTTTGTAAGCGTAATGGCTGTCTTTGAAGTGTACGGCAACGATGTTGCCGGCGATTTTCTTATATGTATCAACAAAATCTTCTCCGGCGATCTGGCGGGTGTGATGAGCATCCCAGATAATGGGCAGAGTTTCGCCGGAATATTCCTGCAATGCCAGACAGTGATCGCTGGTAGAGCATATATCGTGAGTTTCCAGTGCCAGACGGGCATTGAACTTCTGGCTCCGGAACCACTTCAGATTTTCCACGGCAGTTTTTATGCGGTCAGCGGTAAACTCTTCGCCGTAATTGCCGCCGCCGAAAATCCTTATATATGGTATATCAAAGTCATCGGCAGTGCGGGCGATCGCCGTCAATGCTTCCCGCTGACCGGGTTTGTCAGATGTTACCCCAAATGAACTGTCCAGCACCTGACAGCGACCGGCTGCTGAAAGTTCACGCATCACCGGTTCGTTTTCAGGGTAATAGAGCGTTTCCTGGGCGTTTACAGTATTATTCAGAGTACGGATCTCAAAATATTTTATTCCGTACCTGTCCGCCAGCTCCACAGCCTGCGGCAAATCATATTCCGGGCAGCCCAAAGTGGAGATACCCCAGTTGAGCTTGTTGTAACGGTTGACTCTTTCCATAATCATTTCTCCGCAGCTTTTTTGCGGCAATCGTTCAGTATCCGCATAAGTTCCATGCTCTCATGCAAAGGTACATAGGCGGGTTTGTTTCCGGCAAAATAGTCGTATATATAGTTGTAATAACTGGGTACATCCCAACTATCCACCGGCAGAGTTTCGGTTATCCAGGGTATGTTGGTTTCTATGGAATATGCCCGATCCTGTGCGGCGAGAGTTTTCTGCATTTCCAGCTCCGGCAAAGTGCCCGGCTCGATGTAGTTTATCACCCAGGATTTGGCATTGGCACAATACTTGGCACTGCCCAGCGTACCGAAAACCTCCCATGTATCAGTACGGACGGCGGAACCCAGATTGATTTCCACCGTGCCGCTGACTCCGGAAGAAGATTTCAAAAGCACACTTACCAGATCCTCGGCATCGCCGATGCCCACAGTACGCTGCATGACCGCACCCTTGACTTCCACGGTGCCGCCGAATGCAGCAAGGAACTGGTCTATATAGTGTGCTCCATAATTATTGAGCATACCGCCGCCGCAATCAACTCTGCTCTGCCAGTCGTTACGCCGGTTGTAAAACTCCAACACCCGCCGGGAGTGGGTGATAGTACCCAGCTTTTGCCGCACACTTTTCTGGAACATAAGGTATTCGCCCCAGTTCCGGTGGGGCTGGTAGAGCATGAGTTTGCCATTGGTGCGTTTTACTGCTTCGGCAACTTCTTGAGCGGCGGCGAGAGATTCGCACATGGGTTTTTCCAGAAAAACCATCAAGTTCCGTTCCAACGCCGCAACAGTTTGGGGTTTGTGGAACAAAGTGGGCGAAGCGATCACCGCCATATCGGCAGAGTTTTCCGCTGCGAGCATTTCGTCAAAATCAGCATAGGTGCGGATCCCGGGGTATTCGGCGGCGGCCTCGTTGCGGCGTTCTTCCACCGGGTCGGATATTGCCAGCAAGTTGAAGCGGCTGTCTGCTTTTATCTGGGGCAGATGGTAACGCCACGCAATGCGTCCCAAGCCGGAAACTACAACATTTATCATAAATAAACTCCTCAATCAACCAGTTTGAACTGGAACTGGTTGCCGGTAAAATAGGATTTACCGGGTACCAGCGTGTAATTATCGCTTTTGCCCTGCTCCAAACGGTTACGCATCAAGTTAAAAGGCACAAGTTTACCCTTTTCGGGCTTGCCGCCCAACACGCTCCACGGTACCGTTATCAGGCAAGTCCATGCTCCATCCCGGAGCGTGTATTTGGTCTTGACATCGCTGCCGGGGTGGATGATGTTTTTATCGCCGGCTTTCCGCAGCAAAGTCATATCTTCAGCATAGCGGCAGTCGGTGGTGTCGATGATCATGTGATAGAGCATCCCCGGATCGTTGGTCTTTCCGGCAAAGAACTCCACGCTGTCGCAGAACCACGGCTTGTTGATCTTGCTGCCCTCGGTATTGGGCTTGCGGCCGGGGACTTCTTCGGCAGTGTAATGAAAATAGAGGTTTTTATCGTCCCAGCCCGCATGGACTTGGGTCTTCAAAGGTGCCATAGTCAATTTGGTGGCGTGCAAATTACCCAAAGACTGCAAATTTTTGACCGTGGGTTTGCCGGTGATCTTTTTGAATTCGATCACGGCGGTCTGGAGTTTGCCCAGCTGTATGGGCTGGGCGGCGGCAGCTCCGGCGGGGAGTTCATCTGCAACCGCCAGCACTTCCAGCTCCAGCGAACGGTTGGGGCAAATATCTTCCATATACAGCGTCAACGCCATTTTGCCGTTCCAGTCGTTGGGGGCACCCAAGGCTTGCATATCCAGCCACAACTCTTTAGTTTCGGCGGTTTTGTTTATCACCAGATCATCCAGCATATAGATATTGTTGCAAACGCCTTTTTTGCCCCAGTGATTGGGGCGTTTGGATTTGCGTTTATCGGTCTGCAAGCCCAAACCGGCGGCGGTTCGGTGAGTGTACCCATTGCCGGAAGCAAAGTCCAATATCAAACCGGCAAAGACCGTGTGGCGGCTGGCACGCACCACATGGCTCTGGGGCTTGAGGCCGTAGGTGTTGTAGTAAATAAAACCGTTTTTGAGCCGCACTTTCACATAGCGTTTGGCGTGAAACTCCAGCATGGCACCGGTGCGGTTGAAGTGGTTTTCGATATTCCGCAAAGTAGTGATATGCAATGCAAGTTTACTGCTGTCAACTCTGGCTTCCGAAGCACCGGTGCTGGAAAGGGTGCCTTGAGCATAAACTTTTATGTTATTGACGGTTTTATCGACTTTTTCGATTTTCTGTTTATCCTTGAGGTCGATCAATATGGGCAGGAATTTCGTGGGCTTGCCCAGCTTGGGGAGCTTGATATTTTTGCTCAATTTGCCCGCTTTGACCGTATAAACTCCGGGGCGGATGGTGTCGGGCAAATCCAGCGAGAAACTGCCGTTGCGGGCAAGCACCAGATTGCCTTCGTTGTAAATGGTTACCGGCACATTGGCGGGTGCAACCTTTACAACCAAAGTGCGTTTTTTGCGAACTACGCTCAAACTCTTGACCTTGACTTCATCTGCCGGAGCAACGGCAAGTTCGATATTGCTGACACCTTTGCCAACTTTGACTACCGCCCAACGCATGTTGTTTTCGATCCTCAAATCAGCCTTGACCGGTTGACCGTTGACCTTGACTTCTTTGATGGCTTGATTTTCTTCCAGCAGCAGACCGATTTCGGCAGAAGTGTATTCGCTTTTTACGGTAAATTTGCCGTTATCTCCATCAAGTTCGATGCCCGGCTGACCGGCAAGGTAGTAGTGCGACGGCTCATTTTCGATACTCAAAACTGCCGCCGGCACCTGGCTGAACATAAGCACTTGAGCTTCGTTGACTTTGAGCGGCACTTTCACGCTGATGCGTTCCGCATACTTTTGCTTGCCAAGATAATGCGGCACCACCGCCCGGTCGGTTATCCAGCCGGTTTGGGCGTAGGCTTTTGCCAGCTGGGGTTCGCCGAACATACCTTTATATTTTTTGCCGTTTTTGATGGTGTATCGCCAAATGTAAATGGGTTTGGCGGGGTCTTTGATATTCAAAGGTTTGGTCAATGCGGAAATTTCCCGGACTTCCGGCTTGGTGATGTGGGGATTGACGAAGATCCAGCCGTTGTTGAGCTGCTGAAGGGTCATACATTCCACATTTTCTTTGGCATCCATCCGCCAGTCGGGCTTAACATCGGCATCGGTGATCTGGGCTTGCCGGATCTCGTATCTGGCTCCGATAAAGGGTATATCCGCAGCGGAGAGCGAACGGCTGTTGTATGAAGCCACCACCCCGATACCTGCCATGTAGTTGTGGAAAGCTCCATCCACCCCCGGCAGCCAGTAGATATATACCGAGTGGTGCAGCGGGTCTTTGTAGGCAAACATCTTGAACTTCCACATCAATATCGCCCCCCGCCGCCATTCGTTGGTCAGCGTGCCGCCGAAACTTTCCAGATAACCGATGTCCCCCAGCGGGTTTTCGCTGTGGTTGAAGAAGATTATCCGGTTGGGGTCACGCTTCTGTATGGCATTACGCACTGCCAGATAAAAATCGGTCTGCCCCATGGGGTCGTCGATCTGCATGGTGTCCCAATCTTTGGCGAAAGCTCCCGACTTGCCGCCATCCAGATACCATGCATCCTGATTGTAGGCGTTGACGAATTTTTCGATCTGATCCACCGCCTCGTCCCGGGAATCTTTGAATTTCCAAAACCGCAAATAGTTGACATTCACTCCGGGGAACCAGGAAGCCGGCGACCCGTTGCGGAGCGTTTTTACAAACCATTCCGGGTGATTTTTTACCGGGGTGCTCCAGGGGAATGCACTCCAGAACCAGGTGTAATAAGCCAATTTCAGATTGGGTGCGATTTTTTGCAATCTGGCAACTTTCTCCCGCAGTTCATCGGCGGTGCTGCGGTTGCCGAACCAGCCGTAAACGGCATCGCCTTCGGAAATGACATCGCCCCAGATGCCGTTGGAGTCGTACATCGCTGGATCAATAAGATACCCCCGGGGGGAGAAGGCTCTGTTCATATTTTCCGCATAACGCATACTGCTGCCGTGGTAAGCGCCGTTCCAGCCGGTGGACATGGTGCAGCGGAGATCCCGCAGCCATGCCGGACGCTTGACTTGCGAGCGGTAAGCGGCGGCTTCGGGCGTAGAAATATATTCGTCGTAGGCTTTGAGCATACCGCCATCGGTAATGGAAAAACGGTTTTCAAAGCTGTGTACTTTCCGGTCAAGGGGCACAATGGCTGCCGAAGTTATACGCCAGCCGTTGGCACGGAAGACCTGGAGATTTTCCTCTTCGGTGCCCACATCCATATAGGTAAAGCGGTCGTTGAACTTGAACCGGGTGTGCCAGATGACCTGACGGGTCACGGCATTTTCAAAGCCGATGGTGGGTATATTGGTAAAGCTGCGATCCATCTGCACTTCATTAGCAGGCAGGCGGAACATGCCGATCGCCACAGCGGTACCGGGCATTTCGTAAAAGCCCTGACTGCGGAACTTCTGCTCCAGAATAACATCGGTTGCCAGCCGCAGGAATTTGCGTTCTTTCATGCCTTTATCAATAACTTCGACCTTTTCAAACAAGGCATTTTTTACTACATAGTATGTACGCCGCAGTTCCAGCTGGGGCAATGCATCGTTGGTTACAGTCACCACCAGTTTGCCGTCAGGAGTTTGGATGCTTTTTACTTTATCCCGATTGCCGTCAACAACTGTATCCTTTGCCCGGGTCTGCAAGGTGTAAATGGGGGTCATACGCTGAACGATGAGCTTGTTTTTGTAGTATAGACCATTGACCACGCCGTTGGATTTAGCAACAAAAAGTTTGTAATCGCCCTGCTGGAAGATGGCGTAATTTCTGCTGTTGCGTTCCGGCATGGGTACGCCGTTATCGTAATTGAGTTCGGCGGCTTTTACGATCTCTGCTTCGGTGGGGGTGTGGCCGAAAAATTCCACTTCCGAAAATTCCACCGGAAAGTCCGACCGGGGCCGGGTGGCTTTAAGCCGGATAAATCTGCCTACAATGGGTTTGTCCTTGCTTTTGAAAGTATATTCCACCAGTCTGGCTTTGGTGCCGCTATCTTCGTTGCGCAAGATCCCTGCCGGAACAAAGTCCTTGTCGTCAATGCCCGAAAAGATGGCGATCTCCGCAAAGTTGTGGGAGGGTGCCGAGTTGGCAGAAACTTTGATTTCGTCAATGGTGAACTTGCCCCCCAGATCGAAAGTGATGAACGGGTCGTCGCTGAACTGCCGGTAATGGATGTTTTTCTTTTTGTTGCCGTCGGTCAGGGTGGTGCCGTTTTCGCCGCTGGTGGGTTTGGCGCCGTTGTGGACATATTTCATAACTTTAAGCTGCCGGGTGCCGCTGGTTTTGGGCAGGAGTTTGAAGTCGGCAAACTCCATAAATTTGCCCTTGGCTGACATATTTGCATAGGGCGTGATACGCATAGAGTGTGTTTCGTTGAAAGTTACGGTATTGCCCCGTTGAGCGGTAAAACTGTCTTTATCCAGCGGGATCACCACTTTTGACCACTTTTGGCCTTTGCCGGAAGCAAACTTGCCGTGAACTCTGCCGGTTTGGCTTTCCAGAAAAATCGTCATGCCTTTGCCGGAAATATTGTGCCGCACATAAAACTCAATGGCAGAGTATTTGCCGAAATCCACCGGCGGAGTGAATTTACCCACTGCCCCCTGATATTTACCCGCAGCCGTCGCTTCGATGTGGACAGCATTTTTGCCGCCGGGACCTTTTACGGCACTGACTTCGGGTGCCGAAACCGCTTTAGCCTGATACCCCGACCACTCAATAACAGGGGCAAAAGGTTTATCAACAGCACCCAGGGTCAATGCTGTAAAACTCAAAATGATATATGCAAGAAATCTCATAATTCACACTCTTGATTCTTTGCAAAATTTATTCTTTACTCTTCAATTACAGTAAGATAAGCACTGTACTTATCCTTGACCGTCCCTTGATTATAGTTTTTGCGGGCTATACTGTCTTTATGCTCGTTTTCCACATGCCCATCGGCAAAAAGTGTATTGAACGATCTGTTATGCCGGGCATGGATATTGCCGTTGGTTTTGTTAAGCCCCATGTAAATAATGTAGCTCCCGCGCTGCGGATTACTGGAACCCGGATTTACCGAGTCGTGGATAAAACCGTATTCGCTGGGATTTTGCATTTTAAGCCGGTTGGGGGTGTTGACCGGAGTGATGTTGCCCAAACGCATACCATAAGTAGTGGACGGATAAACATATCCGCTTTCCGGTTCAGATGGGTGTGAAGGACAATAAAACAGTTTTCCGAAATCTTTGTTGGCTTCACCCTCGTTGAACATCAATGCCAGACGCTTTGACCATTGTACTTTGTTGTCGTCGGTTTCTGTAATTTGGGCAGGCGGGAAGTATTCTCCTTCGCAACTGTCAGCATACATATTTACATAAGTACCAAGATTTTTCATATTAGATGAACACGATGATGTCCGTGCCCGCTCCCGGGCGGCTGACAATGCCGGCAACAGCATGGCCGCCAGGATGGCGATAATGGCGATAACCACAAGGAGTTCGATGAGAGTGAAACTGGTTCTGCTTTTCATGACCTTTACCTTTCTATTGTTTATATAAGTCAACTTATTGATATTCCTCTATTAATATACAATAAAATCACGCCTTTGTGAATAGATGATATTTTGAATATCATATATATTTTTACGATTTAAGAATAAAATTATAAAAATATTATATCATTGCTTGACAAATCAAAAATCCAATACTATTGTAAACACAAACACGCCTTGGGGAATTTGCATTATGAAGCCTCTGGAATATGTAGAAAACGCCATCGTGCAGCTGGAAAATTATCTGAAATTGCCCATAACCATCGTTGACCACGACGGTTGGTTCAACAATCGTCAGAACAGAAGAATTTTCAACGAAGTCCGCAAGTCGCACCGCAAACTTGCATTGTGCGATATGGTTTTCTGTGCCCGGTGCCGTGCCAACTGCCGTTATAAGATCAACAATCTTTGCATGAATGAGCCATATTCACACTATACCGTTTGCTGGCAGAATTTCGGACAGATCGCCGTGCCGCTGCGGCACAACAACATCCATTACGGCATACTTTATGCCGGACTTTTCCGGAACACCGCAAATCCCCCCGCCGGAATGACGGAAGAGTTTTGCCGTGCCTATAAAGCTTTGCCGTTATACAACAAAGAACGCATTGCAGAATTTATGCAGGTGCTGGATATGTTCGGCAGGGGCTTGATCGACTATCTTTGCGAAGAAAATATCGTTGACCTTGATTACGATGCCCGCTTCCGCAAACTTATTGAGTATCTGGGAAATAACTATCAGCAGAATATCTCGCTGGACGATGTCGCCGGACTGCTGGAGCTCTCTCCAGCATACGCCAGCAGTTTTATCAAGCAATCATCCGGCTGCAACTTTTCGCAGTTACTGCGGGCAATACGCATTGAACACGCCAAAGAAATGCTGACTTTATCGGGTAAAAACCTGCGGGAAATCGCCAGGATGTGCGGTTTTTCCAGCGAATTTCATTTAAGCAAAGTATTCAAACAGCAATCCGGCGAAAGCCCCTCTGAATTCCGCAAACGCAAAAAAACAGCCCACAGACCGTTGCCCAAGTAATGCCATGGCTCCGGCTCGTCGCAAGCGGTTACCTGCTGCTTTTTTTCAGTTCACGCAATTTGGCTGCCTGGGGCATTTTTTTGTAAAAATCATCCAGCGGGAAACAACCGGAGATCATGCCGTGGCGGGGGCCGTTGGTACATTCTCCGAAAGTCCGGCAGATGCGGCGGCGATCCAATACTTTGCCAGCCAGAGCGTCAGCGGGCATTTGCGGGTAGGATAAGACCATTCTGCCGATACCGGCAAAATCAGCGTAATTATTTTCCACAATATACTCTGCTGCCGCCGGTAAATATTCCTGCAAAGCGGTCAGGCCGGAAGCTGTTAATTTTATTTCCGGACAAAGTTCCTTCAGGCGTTTGGCTGCCGCAATGTGCCTCGATACATTGTAAAGGGGATTTTCCGGCATCAGATAGCCGTCGGCAACGGCGTACCAGGCGGGCCGCTGCATGTGCACATTGTAGTAAGGGCTGCCGATAGTGCCCACTATAAGCTCAAAATCGTATTGTTTGAGAAGCTGGGCAAATTTGATTACTTCGGTCAGGTTTTCATCCATATTCATACCGTCAACTGCGGCACCGAATGCGTATTTGGCATATTCGCTGCCCGGTTCCGCCATGGGTTTGCCGACCTTGTCTTCGCCTTTGATAAAGGGCAATATATCAAATATGCTCAAGCGGCAGCCCAGCCCCAGACCGGGGCAATCCCGTTTGATCCCTTCCACGATCTCCCGGAAAAAACGGGTGCGGTTTTCAAAACTCCCGCCGTATGCTCCGGGGCGGTCAACGGCACTTAAAAACTCGTGCCCCAGATAACCGTGTGCCTGTTTTATATCCACAAAATCATAACCGGCAGCTTGTGCCATTTTAGCGGCATTGACAAAGTTTTCCACGATACCGGCGATCTCGCCGTCAGTGACCACATTGGCGGCACTGTTGTTGAATTTTTTATCCAGCAGCGGGTGTGAGTAAGCAGTGCGGCTTTCCAGTTTGGCATCGTCGTTGGGGTGGGCGTATCTGCCGGAGTGAGTGAGCTGCAAGCCGATAACAGCCCCAGAGCCATAGAGATTCCGGCGGATCTTACGCATTTCCTTTACCGAATCTGCCAGCACCGGCAATGATTTTTCACTGACCAGCAGCTGCCGGGGATTGCTGCGTCCTTCGTGCATAACGGCAGCGGCTTCCACCCCGGCGATCAATGAAGCTCCGCTGGCAGCAAAGTTTTTCCAACGGCGTAAAGTGTATTCAGTAGGTACACCTGCTGCATCGCAATCCCAGCCTTCCATGGGCAAAATCGCCCAGCGGTTGTCCAGCGTTTTGCCGTAAAGAGTGATGCTTTGCTTCATGGCGTTGGTGCCATTGGCAAAACCGATGTTGATTTTTTCTTCGCTCAAATATTGCTGAAACTCCTGCAACGAGGCAAATTCAGCAACTTTCCGGTAATCACCAGCCATATATCAAAACCTCTTGTTTTTCTTTATATGAGTTATAATAAGTTTGCAATCTTCCAAAACATTGTATTCGTGGTACAGCAAAGCGTCGAACTGCAATGACATGCCCCGTTCCAGCTTGTACTTCTGCCCGGCAACCGTGATTTCCACTACGCCTTCCTGCACCCAGCACATTTCCGAATCTTCCCGGTGAACCGAGGGCGTACAAAGTCTTGCTCCGGCGGCGGCAGCGGCAGTCATGCAGCGGATATTGCCGTAGCTGACCCGCCGGAAGGTAAAACCATCGTTGCAGTAATCCTGTTCAACGACCTGCTGGGCGGTGCGTTTTTCCGCCAACGCCAGAAGATCCGATAAATTCATGGAAAATGCCTGTGCAAGTTTGTAAAGTGTTTCCAATTCTGCCTTGTTCCAGTTCCGTTCCAGCTTGCTTATAACGCTGGCGGATACCCCGGAGCGTTCGCTTAAATCAGCTATGCTCCACTGAAACTGCCGCCGAAGCTGCCGCAATACGCCGAAATCCCACCGCTTTTCCTGTAAATTAGTCATACATCTCCCCTGTACGGAACTCCTTCCATACTGTTTCAAACCAGCCGTCCGTTTCGGGTACCGGGCGGCATTTTTCAAAGCCGATCTCCGGATAGCCCATTGCCCCGATAGAGCTGTACATAATGTAATTGCGGTACTCCGGAACTTCGGGCTTGATCCGCCATGCGTCGGAGAGTTTGCCGTTGATCAAAACGCCATCGTCCGAAAGCACCAACGCTCCCCCCCGGGAACCGATACGGTCAATCTGCATAAGGATCGCTTCAAGATAATATATCTGGGCAAGCAAAAGCTGGCGGTTGCGTAAGGCTTCAGCAAGAGCTTGCGGGGCAAGAGCCTGCAAGCCATCGCTTTGCAAATCGTTCATCTGTTTATATGCTTCGTCCAGAGCCTGCACCACGGTTTCGGTTTTGCGGATAAATGCCCCGGCACGGCTCATGCGGGTTTGGAAGAGCTGCCGCTGGCTCTGCCAATCCAACTTGCAGGCTGTCTGCAAGGCTTTTTCCAGCATTGCCAGCTGGATGTTGCTGATTTCTTTGAAGTGTTCTTCATTGACCGTATTGCTCTGATACTTTGCGGCAATAAATTCTGCCGCCCGGATCGCTCCTGCCTGTCCGGAATTGAGGGCGGTTCCGCCGGGGCGGGTAACACCATGAGTGCCATTGACTTCGCCCACCGGGAAAAGGTGCTTTATATTGACCGACTCCCACCAGATATTGCCCGCCAGACCGCCGTTGTTATGCTGGGCACAGACGGCGATCTCCAGCATCTCATTTTCCAGATCTATATGGTTGTTTTTATATAATTCAATAGCAGGAGCATTGAGCATTTTAAGCCGCTCGATGGGCGAACTTTGCAAGGCGTTGGAGCGTTGCAGATACTCTGCTGCTTCGGCAGAAAGTCTTTCTATACACAGATCTGCCGGATCGCTGCGGTAGTCCAGATAGACTTTGCGTTTGCGTTCCACCGTTTCTATATATGTATATATATCAATAAGCGACGACCCCGGCACATGCCCTGCGGCAAAGGGCCATTGATAGCCCTTGAGGAAAATTGCCGAATACATATCTTCGGCTGTATCAAAGTATTCACGCAAAAATTCCCGCTCATCGCCGCCGTCGGAACTGGTGGAAACGAACCGGGGCAATACCTGCATGTAGCTGCCTGAAACATTCCAGCGGAATTTCAGCGAGGCAAGCCCGTATTGTGATTCAGCTAAATTGTACGCCTTTGCCCCCACTTCCAACGCCAGCCCGATGGCTCCGGTATGGACTTGGGGGTAGACGCTTTGCTGATACAATCCGCCGGGACCGCCTACGGCAAAAACGGTGTTTTCGGCTTGCACGACTTCAAACTCACCGGTATTGGTGTTGACAAAAATCGCTCCTGCCGCCCGGTTTTCTGCCGGATCGGTCAAAAGTTTTACTGCCACACGATCTTCAACTACTTCTATATTGCGCCGCTTTACCTCGGCAATCAAAGCCTGCACCATGTTTTTGGAGGTGTAAGGCCCGCAGCTGGTAGCACGCCGCTTGGGGTCGTGGTCGGTTTTGTAACCGATGTGCTGCCCCATGACATCGTGGGGAAAGGGTACACCAAGATTGACCAGATTGAAAAAGCCCTGTGCCGAAACTGCCGCTTCGATCAAGGCTATATCGCCATGCATGGAGCCGCCCGCCGCCAAATCTTTTGCCATCAATACCGGGCTGTCGGGTTCGCTGCCATACATGCCGAGTTTGTAGTAAGTTTGTTTATCACTGCCGGTGTTTACCGAAGTACCCATGGCAAGACCTTCAGTATAAATGGCAATATTTTTAACATTCAAAGCGTGGAGCCGCACCGCCGCCGCCAAACCGGCGGCACCGCTGCCGATGATCAGCGTATTGAGCTTTTTCATAACTTAAAACCGCTCCACAGTCAAGCCGCCATCGACATTTATCACCTGCCCGGTGGAGTAGGCAAAGGCTCCTTCCACCAAAGCTGCGGCGGCTCTGCCCACATCTTCGGGCATACCCCAGCGGCGCTGCAAGGTCAAACCTTCGGCAATCATTTTATCATATTTGGCAGTGACCACGCTGGTCATATCGCTTTTGATCACGCCGGGGCGCAGCTCGTAGACCGCAATATTTTCTTCGGCAAGCCGGACGGCAAACAGTTTGGTCGCCATAGCCACTGCCGCTTTGGAAATACAATATTCGCCCCGGTTGATGCTGGCGTAATCGGCTGAAACGCTGCCGGTGTTGATGATGCACTTGAAAGTTTTATCAGATTTATCCTGCATCATAAGTTTTGCCGCCTGCTGGCTCAAAAAGAATGGCCCCCGGAGATTGATGTTCAAGACCCGGTCAAAGCTGCTTTCGGGCATATCCAGCAAATCGGCCCGGACTTCCGGAGCCACTCCGGCGTTGTTGATCAACACATCCAAAGTGCCGAAGTCGGCAATAAAATCATTCAAAAGTTTGCTGTGAGCAGCCACATCGGCTACATCGCACTGGTAATAGGCAAATTTGCCGGAGAAATTTGCCCGCAGTTCTTTCAGAAACTCCGCCGCACTTTCCGCCGCCGCTCTGCCGCAGAACCCCACATCATGCCCCTTGGCTGCCAATGCTTCCACAATACCCCGCCCGATACCACGGGCACCGCCGGTAACTAAAATATTACTCATAAAAAAAACTCATAATTTTTCTTTAATACTATATTTTATATGGTAATATAGCTTACAAGAAAATATTTGTCAAATTTTTAATCTGAAATATCCAAAGAAACCAACCCTCTATGCTGTTTGCCGATTTTTTACAAAAAACCGCCACCCCGCTGGACGACCGGCAAAAAATCGCCCGCGGAGCTGCCGGAAAACTTTATGCCGAACCGGCTCCGCCGGAGGCGTGTTTACGGTAAGCCCGGGGAGAGAGCTTGAACTGCTTTTGGAATTGTTTATTGAAGTGCGACAAAGTGTGAAATCCGCATGTATACGCTATTTCCGAAATGGGTACATTGGTGCCTTTGAGCATTTCAGAAGCTTGCAGCAAGCGGTAACTGTTCAAATAAGCTATGGGAGAACTGCCGGTTTGTTCAGTGAATTTGTGCAGAAAATAGCTCTTGCTCATCCCCACTGAACGGGCTATACCGTCTACTGAAAGATTTTTGGCATAGTGGCTTTTGATATATTGCTCCGCCGCCCGGATCGGGTCGCTGGCACGCATGGATTCAAAAAATCGCAGTTTGCTGTAACTTTCGCAAATATATTCGCCCAGCATTTGCACTAATTCTATGAGGCCTTCGGACTCTTCTTCGCTTAAAATGCGGGTTTTGGAGTAATATTCTTCCAACTCGCCGGGCGATAGTTTCAGAAAATCCAGCTCCTGGCGGATTTTTTTCAGCGTTTCGGCATCCGGCTGCTTTTTCAGGAACTGCCCCACACACAAACTGCCCATGTATTCTTCATTGACGAAAATCGGGATCAAGGCATCGTAAAACCCCGCATGGCAAGCCTTTATCACCGGTTTGCCGGTGCGTTTGGCTTCGGCGACCCGCCGGGGAACCAGTGCGGCACAGCGGGCAGCACCATGTTCGTTTTCCATGATCCTGGCACACAGGGCGTTGCAATGACTTTTGCCGCAAATGGTAAAGGTGGTGTTGTCCGGAGCCATAAAATCCAGCGGCAGATGAAAAAGCTTGTAAAAAGCATCGTGGTAGTTGTGCAGAAGTTTCTTCCGTGCCAGATCGTTGAATTTATCCATTTTTGCTCCGTAAAAGGGTTTATTTTCCAAGATAATATAGCTCTTTATGACGAAAAAAGCAATTTCGGAATAAAAAAAAGCAATATCAAGGTAGTATTAGCCACAGATTGTTGTATAATAATTTCAGAAAGATTTTTCGACAACTTTTAATATAAGGTTCTGATTTATGAAAAAAGCATTAGTTCTCGGTGCCCATCTGGATGACTCGGTCATTGCCATGGGCGGCACTATCGCCAAAATGGTCAAAGCCGGTATTCAGGTGGATGTATTCTGTTTCGGCAACGGTGACGAAGCCTACACCCACCCCGGCGACTCTGCCAATGCGGTCAAGCGTTTCACCCGCGACGCCATCAAGGCCCACGAGCGTTTGGGCGTGGCAAGTTTTGAGTGCTACGATGTGCCGGACTTCGGCGTGGATGCCAACCGGGAGTTTTATCAGCAGTGCATCCGGGTGATCCGTCAGCACAAGCCGGATGTGATCTTTGCCCATTATTGGAACGAATATTTTCAGCACCACGGCATGGCGACCATCAGCCGCGATGCGTGGAATCAGGCGGCGTGGGCGTGCAGTGCCGATTTTGGCGTGGAACCCCACCGGGCAAAGAAGTATTTTCACTTTGAGGTCAACGACCCTTTGCCGGAACCCAGCCATATAGTCGATATAACCGATACTTTTGAAGATAAAATGGCAGCGTGGATGTGTTTTGAAGATGCCCACGACCATCTGGGCGAACTGGATAACGCTCTGGAGGCCCGTGCCCGCTACCACGGCAGCCGTGCGGGTTTCAAATATGGCGAACCCTTCCGCCAGAGTTTTTACCTTATGGAAAATATTAAAGACATAAAGGAGATCTTCTGAAAATGAGCAAGCCCTTTTACTTTGCTATGAGTGTGGACGATGTGGCTCTGAAAGGCTGGAGCAAGCCGGAAAACTTTGAACACCTTATTGAGTTTTTTCAGGCAGAAAAAGTCCCGGCAACATTCTTTGTAGTGCCCATCGACGAAGAGAGCGATCAACCCTTTTACACCTTGAGCGACCGCTATTTGCCCACCATCAAAAACGCCAAAAAGCTGGGGTTTGACTTTGGTCAGCACGGTTTGCGGCACAACCGGTTTGAATTGGGCGTGCCGCCGGATATGGTGCTGGATCTGCCTCACGAAGTGGAAAACAAGCGTTACGCCCGGGAAAATGCCGCCGCTCTTGCTGCCGATCATTGCGTGGAAAATTGCCGTGCCCGGCTCCGTCAGGGCAGAGAAATATTGGAAAAGGCATTCGGTTTTGAAGTCAAAGGCTTCCGCTCCCCTGCTTTGCAGGAAAGTCCGGGCATGTTTCAGGCCCTTGCCGCCGAAGGCTATACCTACGACAGCAGCAACTGTATGCAGGAAACCGGCTGGGATTATCTGTTGGACAAAATGGATGTGCCGCCCCGGAAGATCACCCGGGAGCGTTACGAAAGTCTGCGTGCCAAAGGCTATAACCTTATGCTGCCTTTAACTTGCGATTACACATGGTATCTGACTTGCGAACGCTATGCTAAAACTATGGAAATGGCAATTCAGGACTTGCAGAGCTGTATGCAGCAGGATATACCCTTTGTAACAGTTTGCCATATCGACCCGGTTCATGAGGGCGAAGGCTTGCGTTTTTTGCATGAACTTTATGCCAAAGCCGGAGAAATGGCTGCTGCCGCCGATCTGGATATAGAATTTGTCAACCTCCAAACTTTAGCAGAAAAGGTGAATTTGTAATGAATAAGAAAGTTCAGATAACCAGTTTTGATGCCGAAGATGCCGGTGTTTTCGGTGATGTTCTGACCAAACCCCTTATCCGCAGCAAAGCCAAAGTCGGCTTGCTGGCGTTGGGCTACTTTGAATATTGGCGGATGTATCCGGCACTGGAAGATCAGGTGGCAAGCGACCTCAACGGTGCCGCTGAACGGCTGAAATCGGTGTTGAGCGATTGCGAAGTAACCTACCCCGGCATGGTCGATACCCTTGACCGTGCCGAAGAAGCGGGTATGGCGTTCCGCAATGCCGAAATCGATGTATTGGTGGTGATCGCCGGAACCTATCTGCCGGACTTTATAACCATGCACGCCATCAACCGTTGTGCCGCCCGGCCCAAAGTCATACTGTTCAACACCCAGACCGGGTGCAATGTGAATCCCAAAGACAACTACATAGCCACCATGCGGAACTCGGCGTTGATCGCCATAACCCAGCTCTCCGGATCATTCCACAAGATGAAGCTGGACTATAAAACCGTGGTGGGCGAAATCAGCGATATGACCTCTTACGCCAATATCGCCCGGGAAGTCAAAGCTCTCCACGCCGCCAAACGCCTTGCCCTTTCCACCTACGGCATCGTGGGGCATGTTTTCCGGGGCATGTATGATCTGGAATTCGACCGTGCCAAGGTGAAAGGTTTTCTGGGGCCGGAAATCATGACTATTCAGGCTGAACACCTGATCGATTTATGGAAAAAGGTCAGCGAAAGCGAGGCTGAAGAAGTTTCCGAAGCATTGCTCAAACGCTTCAAGAGCCGCAATGTGGATAAAGACGATGTGGTCAAATCGGTCAAGCTGGGTCTTGCCATGCGTTCTTTGTATAAAAAGTTCAATCTGGACGGCCTCTGCTTCCTCGGTCAGCATTACATCGAAAAGATGACCGGTGCCCCCGCCCGTATGGGAGCGTCGCTTTTGATGGAACACGACAAGTTCCCGGTGGCATGCGAAGGCGATGTGGGCGGTCTGGTGATGATGGATCTGATGAAAGATTTTACCGGCAACACTCCCTTTCAGGCAGAGTGGGGTCAGTTTGACGAAAAGAACAATGCCCTCTTCCTGCTGGGCCACGGCATCGGCACGCCCGACCTTGCCGCTTCCGACGACGCCATAACCCTTACCGGTTCGCCGGAAGAATGGGGCTTCAAAGGCGGCGGACTCAACTATGAATTGATAATGAAACCCGGCACCGTGACTTTCGGGCATGTGCTTAACTGCGGCGAAACTTACCGTATGCTTATAAGCAAGGGCGAAAGTTTTGAATTCCCCACTTTGCCCTGCAACGAACTCCATGCCATGGTGCGGGTGGAAAAACCGGTCAAACAGTATTTGGAAGAGCTGATCTCTGTCGGTGTGGCACACCACGCCATTGCAGTCCACGGCGACTGCACGGCGGCATTGGAAAGAACAGCAGAACTTATGCGGATCGAAGTGGTGAAATTATGAGCAAATTAACTGAAAAGCTCCGGATCTTTGAGCGGATCGAAGCGGGCAAAAATGTCCATGTATTGGCTCTGGGCAGCTCCAATACCGAACACTTTATGGTGGGGGCTCACTGGTTTGACTATGTAAATATCGGCTTTATGCACAAATACCGCCGCTGGACCGATGACCGCAGTTCGGTGGATAACCCCGCACTTTGTCTGAATGCGGGCACCAGCAACAACACCACAGCCGAACTCCTGAATCGTTTTGACCGGGATGTGGCACCGTTCAAGCCCGATCTGATGATCCTGACAGCCGGGATCAACGATGCCAACCCCAACCGGAATGTCAGCAAAGATGAATACCGCAACAATCTTATTGAGTTGCGGAAACGGGTCAATGATCTGGGCGGCGATGTGCTTTTCCAGACCTATTACTCCTGCGACAAAGAAAAACTTATGGAAACCCGGCCGGATTGGGCGGCAAATTATGAGCCTTATATTGAAATAATCCGGGAAGTTGCCGGAGAGTATCTCAACGACAACTTCAAACGCTGGGAACGGCTGCGTAAATACGATATCAAAGCCTTCCGGCTGCTGCTGCGGGACAGTTTGCATCTCAATCCCGACGGCAACGCCGTCATCGGTCTGGATCTGGCACGCTTGCTGGAGCTGCCGGTGCCCGACGAAAACCTGCCCTGGATCAAAGCGGGGGTCTTCGCCCGGAAAACCATGGACTTGCTGGAAGCCATGGAAAAAATGGAGAAATAAACAGTTTTACCGGTTCTCCGTGCGGTACTCTCCCGGACTGCAATTCAGATGTTTGCGGAATGCCCGGTTGAACTGGGATATGGAGCCGAAGCCGCAGAGAAAGCTTATTTCAGATACCGACAACGAAGTATCCGTAAGCATTTCTCTGGCTTTGGTGAGCCGTAAAAAAGTCAGGTAATTGCCGAAAGATACATTCAGCTCTTTTTTGAAAATGTGTGCCAGATGCCCGGAGCTGATAAAAAAGTGTTTGGCGACCTGATTGATGGAAAGTTTTTTCATAAAATTGCTTTCCAGATACTTTTTTACCGATTCGATTTTTGCCGGGGTATTGAGTTTTTCCATCATCACAATATTGTCGTGGGTGGAACGCAAATGACGCCCGATGATGTTCAGAAATCCCAGCAGAGCCTCCAGTTGCACTTTGCTCAAGCGGGGCGACTGCCGGTAGGCATGATAGAGTTTATCGGCATCAAGCTCGAACCGGCTGGCGATATCTTCGATCTGGCTGCGGCTCAATTCTTCGTTATCGTTCAAATGAAACTGCCCGGCGGTAACGCTGCCGATGTAATTGCCGCTGCGGTCAAACAAAGGTACCATGACATCCGTCAATCCGGCATGACAGGTGTAGCACAATTCCTGCCGGGAGAGTTCGGCAGCTTTGGCGTATTTCAGGTCGCATTGAGAACATGCAGCGTTGCCGGATACTGACTGCCGGATATATTGACAGTAGGGGTTGAAATTCGCTCCGCCGGAGAGTTTGAGCATCTCCCCATCCGGTGCGGCAAAGTCGATGATTATTCCCAGCAATCCCTGCAGAACATGACTGTATTCGTGGAGCAGCCGTTCCTTGCCCAATTTGGCAAAAGCCTGTTCGGTAATAGTGCGTTGTGCCATAAGCCAATCCTTCTGTTAAAACATTTTATGCAACTATAACACCGTTAAATGGCTTTGTCAAGCACCAAAAGGCTTGCAAAACGATCGTTTTCGCAGAATATGCGTAAAATAACGCAGAATACGCATTGCAAATAAATTTGTTTTGTTGTATAGTGTAGACAGAACGATGTTCCAAATATTCAGGGGTGGACAAATGTCTGATTTTATTCAATGCGTGAATGGAGCAATACCGGCGGCGGATGTTGAAATGATCCTGCCGCACGAACACTTTTTCATTGATTTGAGCAATCAGGCAAACCATGCGGAAAGTCGCCCGGTGACCCCGGCTGACCGCATGAAACTTATGCACGACCCTTACTGCATGACCGATAATCTTCTGCTGGACGATCTTGATGCGGCTGTTGCGGAATGTAATGAACTTGCGGCAATGAACTGCAATCTGGTGGTGGATTGCTCCAACTCCTGCTGCGGGCAGGATGGGGAAAAATTGCAGGCTCTTTCTCAAGCGGGCAATATAAATATCGTTGCCGGTTGCGGATTGTATACCGCTGATACTCATCCCGGCTGGGTCAAAGATGCTCCGGTGGAAGAGATCACGGAATTTCTTATGCAGGAGATCACTTGCGGCATTGCCCCCAACGGCTGCCGGCCGGGGATCATCGGCGAAATCGGCACCAGTAAAACTGTTCTGCCTGCCGAACGCAAAGTTTTGCAGGCGGCGTTCCGGGCATGCAAAGCAACAAACCTTGCAGTAATGGTGCATATCTACCCCTGGGCAGACAATGGTTTGGAAGTTCTGGAGATAATGCGGGATAATCAGGTCGCACCCGACCGGGTGGTGATCTGCCACAGCGATGTAACCCCCGATAAAGATTATATATGGGAAGTTTTGAAACAGGGTGCGTTTATTGAGTTTGACAATTTCGGCAAAGAATTCACCTGCGAACCCGGCGGATTTGCCGACGGCAGTTTTATAAAAGATACTCAAAGAGTAAAACTTGCCGCCGGGATCCTCAAAAGTTCATACGCTTCGCAGCTTTTGATAACCAACGATATTTGCCTCAAGTGCATGCTCCGCAGCCGGGGCGGCGAAGGCTATACGCATATATTGCGTAACATAGTGCCGATGCTCGCACAAGAAGGCTTTGATATTGAAGAAATAAAACAGCGTTTGCTGCACGATAATCCCTTGCGGATGCTTTGCGGCAAACTATAAAAATAAAAAACAAACAAAAATCCCCCCTAAAGTAAGGAGTTGAAAAAATGAAAAAAATCTTTTTGCTGACCGCAGTCTTGAGTCTGACAACAGCGGTGTTTGCCGCCGGAGAACCCTTTGCCGCATGGAACTTTGACAATGTGAACGGCACCATCGTGCCGCCGGTTGCCGGCAAATGGAATTTGACCTTGCAGAATATGCCGAATGTCAAAGTCGTGCCGGGCAAAAACGGTCAGGCGGTGGCTTTTCTGGGCAAAGATAAGGAACGCAACACCGTGGGCAGCTCTTATGTAAGCAGTATAAAATTCGATTGCAGCAAGCCCTTTACTATCGAAACGGTTTTCAAGCTCAATAAAGATGCCGGATACCGCAATTTCAAAGAGATCATCTGCTTTGCCGACAGTGAACGCGGCCCCGGTTTGATCGTGGCTATCTTCTATGACCGTATCATCGTACGCAGCGGCGACGGCAAAAAGATTTTTGATATGAATACCGATGCTACCAAAACCGCCATCACCCGGGACAAATGGCACTTTTTGACCGTCACCTACGATGGCAAGACTGTTTCCATCTATTTTAACGGTGTGCTGGCAGCAGCCAAAGAGCTTACCGTAACCTGCGGCAAATATACGACCATGTTTGTCGGTTCGTTCCGCAACGCCTACGCTTATGCTTTGCAAGGGGCAGTTGATGAGCTGAAACTCTACAACTTTGCCAAAACTTCCGCTGAAGTTGCCGAAGCATATCTTGCCTTTGAAGAATAATATTTTTGAAAGGTCGTGGCTATTATGAAAAAACATTTCCGGTTGATAATGGCAACTCTGCTGGGGTCATTTACTCTGCTGAACGCCCAGGTACCGTCGATCAAAGCCACCCGGGTCGAGCCCAAAGCGATCAAGATCGATGGGGTGCTGAACGAAAGTGTGTGGCAAAATTCGCCCAAATATACCAATTTCACCCGTTTGAACAGCAATGGTCAAAAGGCTGCCGAACAAACTGTTTTTCAGGTGGCGGCGTCACCGGAAGGCCTGTACTGGGCATTTCGCAGTATCGACAAAAGTTTGCAGTGCAATATAACCGCTCGTGATGGCGAACTCTGGCAGGAAGATTCGCTGGAACTCTTTATCTGTGCCGATGATCCGCTGCCCGAAGACCCCAATGTACGCCGGGGCAGACACTTTATATTCAACGCCCTCGGCACCAGATACGACGATACATTCCTGGCCGGAGTAAGCAATGCCAAATGGAACTCGGATTGGAAATGTGCCGCCAAGAAAAATGCCGATGGGTTTACTGCCGAGATCTTTATACCCTATTACGCCATGGAACTGGATCAGGCAAAAAAGTTCTGGCGGTTCAATGTGGGTCGGGAAAATTACACCGGCGAAAAGATGGAAATTTCTGTCTGGAGTCCCACCAACGCCTTTTTGCACATGGACAACTTTGCGGTGCTGGAAGTACCGGCAGTCGATTACCGGCGGTTCGATAACAAGATATCTTCGCTGGAACTGAAAACTCTCCCCACCGCCGCCGGGGTCAGCCAGCAGCTTTCCGGCAAGATCACTGCGGCAAACAGCACTATTGCCACTTTGCAGGCAGTTGCCCGGCAGGATGGCAAGATCAAAGCGTTCAACCGCACCAATGTAAAACTCTCTGCCGACAAAGCCGTCAGTTTTTCACTGCCGCTGCCGGTAGGCAAATCCGGCGAATACCATCTGGCGATCACTTTGAAAGATGCTCAAGGCAAGATATTTTATACCGAAGCCAACTTTTCCATGCAAGCAGTACCCTTTACCATTATGCTGGAAAATCCCGCTTACCGCAAAAGTATTTTTGCCGGACAAAAGGATAAAACACTCCGGGTGAGCATGAAGTTCGAAGCCGACAGCAAACTTTTGAAAAACGCCCGCTGCGTGCTTACTGTCCGCGATAAAAATCAGAAAGTCATTTTCAGCCAGACCCAACCCGCCGCCAATAGAGTAACATTTGCCGCAGATACTGCCAAGTGGCAGCCGGGGGAATACACTCTTTGTGTGGAAAGCTCCGGCACCGCCGCATTAACCGGCAAACTTACCGAAAAAATCAGTATTGCAGCACCGCCGGAAGCGGGCAATACCGTTTATCTGGGCAAAAACCGGGAAGTCATACTCAACGGCAACCCCTTCTTCCCCCGGGGTTTTATCGGTGGAGCTTACGAAGAAGAGTTGTTCAGTCTGCTGGAAAAAAGTTCTTACAATACGCTGCACTTTTACATGCTCAACCGCCTTTCCATGGAGCGCATCCGTCAGGTATTGGATCAGGCGCAGCGGTACAACCTAAAAGTCATCATGTACCCTTATCACCAGACCGGTATCGGATTTTTCGGCTTTTCGGAAAACGGCAAACGCAATCAGCCGCGTATGAGCGATGCGGCGTGGGAGCGTATGCGTAAAATGGTCAATGAAGTCCGCAAACATCCGGCATTTCTCGGCTGGTATTTGTATGACGAACCCCGTGGTGCAGAGTTCTGCGGCGAATTGCGGAAAGTCTACAGTTTTCTCCGTGAAACCGACCCTCACCACCCGGTCATAGGGACGGATTGCAGTGCCGACGGCTGTATCAGCAAAAACGAAGGCTTCTGCGATATACACATTCTTGACCTTTATCCGCACCCGCTTACCGACGGCACCTTTGTCCGACCCATCTCTGCAGTCATGAGCAGTATGAAAATGGTCAATGAAAATATCGGGGCTGCCGGTGCATGGTTCTGCCCGGAAGCTTTTACCCCGCTGAAAGGCAATTACCGCACCATCAGCTACCGGGAGATCCGCTGTATCATCTACGGCTCCATCATCAACGGTGCTACCGGTATTCTGCCCTACAAGATCGGGGATCCGCCCACCAAATATTACAGTACCTGGGTCAATGCGGGTATATTCTACCACCCGGATATGCGTTTGGGGTATCTGGAAGGTATGGGGCCGGAACTCAAAGCGTTGGAAGATGTATTGCTTGAACCCCAAAGATTGCCGGTAACCAGCAATAACAAAGAGCTTTTGCTCATGCGTAAAGAGTATAAAGGCAAAACCTTTGTCTTTGCGGTGAACCCCACCGGCAAAACTTTTGAAGCCAAACTCCAGCTGCCCGGATTTTCCGGCGGCGAATTGAAAGTTTTCAACGAAAACCGCAATGTAAAAGTTGCCAAAGCAGCGTTTGCCGACACATTCAACGCCTACGCCACGCACATTTACACCGATTGCAGCACCATAAAAGAAACGGTGAATGTTGCCGGATTGGAAGAAAAAATACGATTAGCAGATAACGAAGCAAAAAAACAAAAGTAAGGAGTAAATTCTATGAGCAATATCGTGATCCCCGCCAGCGAATTCAAAGAACGCATCGTAAAGATCCAGTGTGCCATGGCAGAAAAAAACATCGACGCCATGCTGGTCTACGGCGACGAATACCGCAAAGAAAATCTGCGTTATGTCTGCAACTTCTGGCCCATTTTTGAACGGGCGGTCTGCGTGATACCCAAATGCGGCGAACCGGTGCTGGCTGGTGCCCCCGAAGGCGAAAATTACGCCCGGGAAATGTCCGTTTGGAGCAATTACTGCAATGTTAAAGAATTTGCCTGCGTATCGGTTCCCGAAGAGATCGACTACCCGCTGGCGACCTTTGCCAAACTTGCAGATATAATCGGCAATGCACTCAAGGGCGGCAGCCGCATCGGAGTGGTGGGCTGGTACGATATACCTGCACCGATCTTCAAACGCATCGAAGAAGCTGCGGGCAAAGCCGAACTCTTTGACGCGTCGGAAATCATCTTCAAGCAGCGTCTGATCAAAAGCGATGCAGAAGTGGCGTGCCTAGCCGAAGCCGGTCGTCAGGCTTGCGAAGGCTACAAGAAACTGCTGGAATACGCCGTAGACGGCAATCCGGAAACCATGGCTGCCGGTGCCGCCGAAGGTGCCGCCCGCATGGCAGGTGCCGAAGATATCAACTTTATGGTTTTCGGTTCCGGCGAACGCACCAACACTGTCATCGGCCGAGCCACCAACAAGATCATGCGTAATGGCGATATGCTTATGGCAGCTATGGCAGTGCAGTATCAGGGCTATGTGGCAACGGTGGAATACCCCTTTGTCGTGGGCAAAGCCTCCGATGACCAGAAGTATTTTTTGAATGTTTTGTTCGAAGCCGCCAATGTCCAGCAGCAGTATCTTAAAGCCGGAACTGTTTCCGGCGAAATGGTCAAAGCGGTAAAAGCGGTCTTTGCCAAACACAACATGACCCAATACGACCTTTATCCGCCCATGCACGGCATTGGTCTGGCTGAAGCCGAGTCGCCCTACCCGGACGAAAACGCCACCTACAAGTTCGAAGCCAACATGTGCGTCAACAGCGACATAAGTTTGTGGGGTTATCCTGCGGGCAGCAACCGCATCGAAGAAGGGTTTGTCATCACCAACGACGGCCCCAAGTCCCTCACTCCCTTTATCCGTGAAATGGTAGCGAAAGGTTTGTAAAAATGGCTGGTAAAAAGAATTGGTATTTTGCCGACGGTTATCTGCCGGAAAAAGTCAATAATGGAGAAATGGAAGCCCACGAAGCGTTGATGCTCTTCAATCCTTCTGAAAAAGATATTGCCGTAAAGCTCAATGTGTATTTCAGCGACCGCGACCCCATTAAGGATATACCCATTACCGTTGGTAAAGAACGGGTGCTGACCATCCGGCTGGATCACCCCGAAGAGATGAACGGTGCCGTGATCCCGCCGGTAACGCAGTATGCTCTGCACATTGCTGCCGACGAGCCGATCATCTGCCAGTTCGGCAGACTGGATACCACCCAGAACGCCATGGCGTACTATGTGGGTGTGGGGCACGCTGAATAAACAAGTTTTGAGGTTTGATTATGTATAAGAGCGATTTTTCCCCCTGGGTCTGGACGGAGCTGCTGGCATTTGACCGGGAAGCTCCGGATTGCGGGGTGGCGGGTTATCTGGACGAATTGGGCTTTGTGCCCGAAGGCATGTGTCTGTTGGTTTCCAGCCCCGACTTTATTTTCTCTCACCCCGGAGCCATCACCGGCAGAAATCTGCCCGCAGATATTTGTGCCCGGAATGGTCAGCCGGGTAATGAACGGCGTAAACGGCAGGAGTGGACCGATGTGGATTTGAAAAAACTTATCGCCGGTCTGACTCAAGCCGGAGTGGAAGTTTACTGCTCCTGTTTTACGGTTTTTATGGACAACAAGTTCACCCACGAGTGGGTCAGCGATCACGAAGAAGTCCGTCTCTGCTGGGCGAATATCTGGCGGGGTGCCGAAATCAACCCCCTTGCCCAGCTTAAAGATGGATCGCTCTTTGAAGATCACATCATACCCAAAATCGTGGAAGTCTGCCGCGATTACGGATTTGCCGGCTGGCACGGACCCGACGGCTGGGGGCCGTGGAGTTCGGGCAACATCTGCGAACTGGATTTTTCCGACAGCATGATGGGGCAGTTTATGGAAGTTGTGGATCTGGATTTTCCGGAATTTTTCAGCGAAAAGATCCCCCATATCGTGACCCAGCAGGAGGTCATGGCCGCCATGAATGCCGGTAAAGAAAAACCCCTTGCCGGATTGCCGGAGTTGCAGAAGCGTCAGGCATGGATAATCGAAAACTGCTTTGAAGAGTGGACGAACTTTCTGGTCGACCGCTGGTGCCGGTTCTGGGGCAAGGCGTTGACAGCTCTGCACGCCAATAACTTCAAGGGCGTTATCAATTCGGCATGGACCAAAGGCTGTTTTGACGCTTGGACCGAATATGGCGTGGATTACCGCAAGATGGCGGCACTGGGGCTGGACGGTATGGTTGTGGAAACTGTGGCACTGGGTATGAATTCCACCCGGCCGCAAAGCACATTTTATCACAACTTTTACGCCGCGGCTTTAGGCGAGATCAAAGCCGCGATGCCGGAACTCAAACTCATTGCCTTGCACGGCATAAAAGATGTGGACGAATTCTGGGACAATCTGCGGCACGCCACCACCGGGTACGAAAAAGAGATGTATAAACTTGGCAACATGTTTATCTACAACGATCAGGGCAAATTGCAGCACGCGGCAGACGGCTTTCTCTGCTGTCTGGCTGACGGCATCGAAAAGTCCGAGTGGGACTATATAAGAGATCGCTGGCGGGTGGTCTTTGACAACGACCCCATACAAGCGGGCGTCATAACTGCCGTTTACAGCGATCGCTACATGGACAACTGTGCCGACTATTGGCAGGATGGCTTTACCCCTGCATTGGATCAGGTGGCGAACTTTATGGACAAAGGTTTGGCGGTGCAGAGCTTTGTTCACAGCAAAAATGCTCATAAAGTACCCGGCATGCTGCTGGTGCCCGCCGCCCATTTGTGGGAAAAGGCGGAACTCGATGATCTTATTGCCAACCACCGTTATCCGGTAGTGCTTTGCGGCAGAGCCGCTGCACTTGAAGATATTCCCGGCTGGAAACTTACCGACAGCTCCATAATGCTGGTGATCGCCGCCGGCGGCGTGGAAGCTCTGGAAACTGTGGAAAGCGTGACCGCAACTCAAGCTGCCCCGGATCACAACTTCTGCTATTTCAGCGAAAAGCGTTACCGCAAAGAGGTCGCCGACGAGTTCTGGGCAAAGGGTGCCGAAGCGGTCATCGAACTGGCAAAGAGTATATACCCGTGGATCAAAGCCAGCAACATGCCGGTAAATATCCTCTGCAAAACTTTGAGCGACAACACTGTGGAGATCGGTTTGGAAAATATGGCAGTCTGGGGCCGCCCCCGGGTAACTGCGGCTGTGCCTTATGAGTTTGAAGTGCAAGAGATCGTCAGCACCTTTCCCAGCCGGGTGATGAGTGCAACAACTGAAGAGTTTACCATACCAGTACCGCCACGGGGGGTGACTGCGTTGCGGATCAATAAAAAGTAAAGAGGAGGAAGATGAAAAGATCAATGAACACTCATTCACTCCAGCACGCTGGAGTGAAGCCCATGGGCTTCACGCTTATTGAACTGCTGGTGGTCATTGCGATTATTGCCATTTTGGCGGCAATGCTGCTGCCGGCATTATCGGCGGCCCGGGAACGGGCAAGAAGTTCAAACTGTGTAGGCAATCTGAAACAGATCGGACTGGCATTAAGCATGTATGCCGATGACAACAATGGTCGTCTGGTAAAATATCAGGAAAAAAATTATAAGAACAGCAACGGCAATACAATATCTTACGGGCATTGGGGGTTTTTGTTGACCGATAAAGGCTATATGCCCGGCGATCCGGATAAAGCTTCGCAAGCATTTTTCTGCCTTTCTTCGCCCAACTTGCCGCCCCGCAATGTAACCGCAAAAGATTTTCCCAACTACGGACTCAACGAAAATCTGGTTCGGACAGCCGATCCGACTTCAACCTGGGGCAAACGGGCGGTTACCAATATTTACACCCTTGCCAATCCTCAACGGATGGCGGCAGTGGCAGATGCCGGTACTTCTGACAAAGAAACTGGTAAAGGTGAAGTCCGTTCCGATTATGTCATGGGTGTACCCGGCAGTTATTGGAGCAGTGCTGTAAACTTTGATTATACTTCGGATACACCATGGGGTGTATCGCTGGTGCGTCATGGTGAACGGGCCAACATGCTTTTTGCCGATTGGCATGTGGACAGTATAACCCGCAAAAGTCTGCCGGAAGATATTACGGCATTTCCTTCGCCGTACCCCTATGATGTTGCATTCTTAAAGCAGCATGATCAAAATTAAGAAATTTGTTTTAAGATAAATCAAGGATGATATAAATGAAGAAGATTTTATTGTTTCTGACCGTACTGCTTTGTTTTTCAGCAGCAGTTCCCGGTGCCGAAAACAAGTTCGTTTCCGGCATGACCGCCCGACCGGAGGCGTTGAAAGTTTTTTCCATGCCCAAACCGGTAACGCTGGACAGTTTCCGTCGTTATCTGGATGCCACCGCGCTGGGGCTGAACATTTTTGAGCTTACACCAGCCACCGGCAGCATGGCTGTTGTCTGGCAGGATGGCTCTATGATCAAAGCAGTTTACCGCAACAGCCAGTGGCAGATATTTTTCAAAGACCCCAAGATGGCGGAGTTGAAGCAAGTTGAGGTTATCAAATCTGCCAATCTTACTGCGGCTTTTCACGGTACGGGCTTTATATTCCGCACGCCGGAAAATAAAGATATACATGTTTACGGCGGTTTTACCGCTGCGGGGGCAAAGCTCTATTTACCCGAAAATATAAAAACTCCGGCGATCCGGCAGCTGGAAATCATCAACAACGCTCTGTTGTGGTGCGTTACCGAAGAAGTCGCCTGGGAGTATGAGCGTGCCAAAAAGATTTATCTTGATAATACAAACGAACTTAAAAAGAACTCTGCTACTTCCCGGATGCTCTGGAGCTGGAGCCAGCGTTTGCGGCAGGCGGAAAACAGCTTTGCCAAGCTCAAGAATGAAGTTATCAATGAAAGCGAAAATTTTGTGCCGACCCTCGCCAGTGACCCTTTGATGCGTGACCGTTACAACTGGCTGGTGTGGCTGGCGGTGCGTATGCCGCACTTATCCAACTATTTCAGCGGCTGGACGCGGGATGTATGGTACACCAAATCGCTGGGCAGAGGCGAACTTACGGATTCACTGCTGTTGAGCCGCAAGCTCAAAAATATTGTTTCCCGGGTTCGCAGAGTCAACAAATGTGCTTTCAATGAAGCGTACAACTTCAAAGGTATCCTTGCGGGCGGATTTCTTCACAGTATGAGCGAAGTTCTTCCGCAAGGCGGCTTGCTTACTCCTCTTAAAACCACCGCCAATTTGCGTGCCGCCCGGGGGGAAGGCGAAAGCACACTGCTGGTGCTGACCAGTGCCGGAGAAGCCTTGAAAGATCTTTCTGTAACCATTACAGCCGACACCCCCGATGCCCCCGTTGCCACGCTGGAACGGCTGGAGTACATAAATCTTTTGGAAAGCCCCATATTGCAGCTGCCGCTGGCTCCCGAAGGCAACAGCAATTATTTTGATGTTTGTCTGCCCCTTGCCAACGGCGAAAAGTTCAACCTTGCCCGACAGAGCAATCAGCCAATTCTGGTATCTTTGCAAAGCCGCAACGACACTCCTGCCGGGATATACAACTACACGATTTCGGTAAAACTGGGCAGCAAAAATGTTATGCAAATGCCCCTTTCGCTTAAAGTCGAAAAGTTTGCTCTGGGCAACCGTCTGCCCAGTTTGCCGGGGTTGCGGCCGGACAACATCAACCGCTGGTACTCCAACGAAAAAATTGCCGCCCAAGCCCGGCGTAATTTGATCGATGCCATGCTGCGTTTCCGCATGGAACCCTTGAACCTTTACCGTACCAGTCCGGTAAAAGAAGATTTATCTTATACCATAAAAAAGGGTGTAAACAGCATATTGCTGGACGGCAGTCTGGAACGCTTCGGCGATCCCCGAGCTGATATGATCAAAAAAATGGAGTTTTACGGCAGCTGCGACGGCAAAACCTTTGAGCGGGTCCCTGCCAAATTCCAATGGGTCCGCCGCAACCAAAATGATCCCCTTTCGCCAACAGATATGCAAATAACGCCCCAAGCGGATACCGCCCAATACAAATATTGCAAAATACACTACAATCAGGATAATTCCAAACATTACTCCCGCTATACTTTTATGCCCAACGGCACTTTGGGCAGCCGCAAACGCACCATGCTGGTCAACGGCAAAGTTATGCTCAAAGAAATACGGCTCATCCGGCCGGATACCCAAGTTGGCTCCAACGGCATGGAAAAATCTAAAAAAATCTACAACAACAACTTTGATGTGATCAATAAGATTTGCTACAAGCCCTCGCTGATCTGGAAAAATGAAGTTGACTCCATAAAAACTCTGCTGCTCTACGATTACTGCCGGGAAACCCATCTGAAAGAGTTTCAGCAATATTACAACGAAGCTAAAAAATATGCCGGGAACAATCTGACTGTGTATTTTTACGGCTTTGACGAAGTTGGCGAATATATGAATCCTTTGCTTTTGAACGCCATAAAAAACAGCCGTCAGGCATTTAAAAATGTCAAGATCGTTACCACCGCCCGGAATATCGAAGCTGATCCGGAGCTATTTGACGCCATTGATTATCTTGCCCCTGCCAACGGCTACGCCAACACCCGGCGGAACATTTTCAACAGCCGCTACCACCGTATACGCTACTGGACTTATGTGGGCGGCGGGGCGTATTACCCCTTCGGCAACTTTGAGCGGGTGGATCAGCCCATGATCTACGGCAGAGCCTTCTTCTGGAGTTTGATCGCTCTTGACCATGTGGAAGGCTGGCTCTACTGGTCGATCAACCACTGGTCAGGCAACATGCACTTGAAGGATATGAAGAATATGGATTGGAGTTTGTGGAATTGCAATCACGGCAACGACAACGGTATGCAGGCACTTTTCTACCCCGGCAAAGATGGGGCGATCTACCCCTCGTGGCGGGCAACTGCCATGCGGGATGGTTTGGAAGATGCAGACCTTTTCCGCATGGCCCGTGATCTGGCAAAAACGCCCGCCGACCGGGCGGAAGTTGAAGCTATCCGCAACGGCTTCGCCAAGTCCATGAGCGTATATTGCCGCGATGTGGAAGCAATGGAAAAACTCCGCACCAGACTTTACGACCTGTTGAACAAACTGGTCAAGCAGCCCAAAGTAACGCAAAAAGATTTCGGCAACTTAAATCACCATAAAAACACCATTTTTCATCCGGCGGTGGCGGTTCTGAAAGATGGCAGATACTTTGCAACTTTTCAGGAGATCAACAACTCCGATGTTTACTCCCAGCCCATGTATACAATCAGCAGCGATCAGGGTAAAAGCTGGAGCAAGCCGCAAGCGATCGAAGCATTCAAATCCACTATGCTGGCCGACAACAGCGGCAGAATGGAAGGAGTTGCCGACCCCCGCCCTTTTGTGCTGCCCGACGGTTCGGTGGCGGTCATAGCGTGTGCCACATTCTATAAAGGCAACAGCCTTTCAGTATTAAGCGGTGATAAATCAGCCCAACTTGCCACGCCGCTTGCCCGGAGTTTTTACACCATCTGGTCGCCGGAAAGCAACAAGTGGAGTCCCCGGCATACGCTGGAACTGCCCGGCATAAAAACCAGCCGTTACAGTGCGGCATGTACCCAGATCGCCATCAGAGATGACGGCAAGATAATCGTGCCTGTGTATGTAGATATAAATGTTAAAGTCAGGCACGACAGCCCCATCCACCAGAGGCGTTTTGGCGTAATGACAGCTCTTTATGACTACAAAAACGGCAAGTTTGAGTTTGCCGGAAAAAGCCGGATTTTCAGTATTCCTGTAAAACGGGGCATGTGCGAACCTTCGGTAATCAAACTTGGTAAATCCAGCTATGCCATGACCATCCGTGCTGAAGACCGCCACATGTATTGCTCCACCAGTAAGGATGGTATAAATTGGAGCCAGCCCGTTCCGTGGCGTTGGCAGGAAGATGACCAACCGATCATAACCGACAGCACCCAACAGCATTGGCTCAAACTGGGCAATAAGGTCTTTCTGGTCTACACCCGCTTTGACGGCAGCAACGGTGACTGTATGCGTTTCCGGGGGCCGCTTTACATGGCACAAGCCGATCCGGCAAAAGCAAAACTTATCCGTTCAAGCGAAGTGGTAGTCTTTCCCCGGGGCAAACAGGAAGATGTGGAAGGCTTGCTGGGCAACTTTCATTGCACCCAAATCAATGAAAAAAGTGCATTGGTCAGCGATGCTTTATTGTTCCGCAAAAACATGGGCAAAGGCAAACCCCGAAAATTTTCAACTATTGTAAAAGCAGCTCAAATCAACTGAAGGAGTCAAACTATGAAAAAACTTATCATGTCGGTTGCAGCATTCGTATTTGCCGCAAGTGTTATGGGAGCCGAAAATCTGGTACAAAACGGTACCTTTGAACAGCTCGTTGCCGGAAAACCCGCCGTGTGGATCGTTAAAAACACCACCGGTATAACCTTTTCCGGCGACGGCGCACCCGAAAGCGGATTTGTAAAATTCGATCTGGTCAAAGAGGGCAAAAAGGCTTCCGCAACCATCTGGCAGAGCATCAATAAAGTTGTAAAAAGCAACGCCCAATATAACTTGAGCTTCAAGCTCCGCACCAGCTCTTTCCGGGGCAATATCCGGGTGATCGCCATCAACGACGGCTGGCAGAAAGGCGCCGGACTTTCCGTAGGCGGCAGATTCCCCGCAGACTGGAAAGAATACAAAAAAGTTATCACCATGCCGGAATTCAAAAAAGATGCCCGGCTGCTCGTAATGATCACTGCCACCAAAGGCACAGTGGATATAGCGGATGTAAAACTCGAACCGGTCAAGTAAACAGATCACAAAATATATTAAAATTAGCATTGCAAGACCTTCTCCAAGTTTGCAATGCTGATTTTTTGTTCAAAATGAACAAAAATGGAACTGCCTTTATCAGCTTTAATAAAGGCAGTTCCAACGAAAGTTTTTCAAAAAAACTTTTTACTTGACGATCGAGATCTTTTTGCCGTTGCTGCGGGCAGATTTGTGGGCTGCTTCGCAAAGCTCAAGATTCCGCAGACCGTCAACTGCGTTCAAAGGACGCTTGGAAAGCACGCTCTTGGCGTGTTTGGTGATCAGAGCCTGATAGATGTTCTGGACTTTGCCGGGAGCCAGTTTCTTCTGGGTCTTGCCGTTATCCATTTCCAAACGCATCTTGATAGGTTCATCTTCGTAACCGGAGAGCTGGAACATGGTGCCGAAACCACGCAGAACCGCCTGATTACCATAGATTTCATAGCCCAGGTTGGTCAGAGTGCCGGCCAGACCGCCACGCATTTCGCTGAAAGCGACCTTGGCGGAAGCAACGATGCCGTTGGCCATACCGAATTTGATGTAAGCACCGTCTTCGGCTTTGATATCCATAAGTTTGGGCAGGTAAGCAGCGGCAACCCATTCCACGGTGGAGTTGAAGATATATTCAGCTACATAGAAGCAGTGGCTTGCCACATCGCCGATAGGGCCGCCCATTTCTTTGATGTTGCTGCAACGCCAGGAGGCAGCTTCGGCAGGGTCGTAACCAAAGGCAAATTCCATGTGGAAGCAGGCGTCGTTCACATCGCCCAAAGCTCCGGAAGCGACCACTTTACGGGCTTTGATGTTGTAGATATTGTTGACCATCATGTGGTCAACGGAAAGGGAAAGCTTCATCTTTTTGGCAGTTTCCACCATCTTTCTGGCATCGGCAATGCTGGTAGCCATGGGCTTTTCGGTAATAACATGCTTACCGGCCTTGAGAGCGGCGATCGCCAGTTTGGCGTGAGTGGCGTTGTTGGTAGCTACATAGATAGCATCCAGTTCCGGGTCAGCAATCATTTCTTCGCTGGACTTGTACCACTTGAGCCCCAATGCTTCGGCAGCAGCCTGACGGGCGGGGTTCACATCGGTAGCACCCACGAGAACTGCGTTGTCCAGAGCTGCAAAACGGGCCTTGTCACAGGCAAAACCTTCTTTGGCAATACGATTTTCAGCAATGCCGCCGAAACCGATCAGACCGTACTTGACTTTTTCCATAACTCAAAACCTTTCTTAATTGGTTGGTAAAAACAATGTTATCCTTAATGTAACGCTATAAACCTGACTTTGCAATTCCCGAAAGGGTGCTTTTTGTTAAAAGTCATTGGAAAAAATGCTTTTTTTGTGGTAAATATCGCCTAAAGGTGTTATATTACTGCAAATTATAACAAATCTTCAGGAGGATAAATCTATGATCCATACACCCGGCGATTACAAAAGCGAAGTCCGCGAAGCTATGCGCGGCGGCGATAAATCTGTAAAAATCACCCATTATTTTGACGAAGCCAACGAGCTGATGTCCCCCACCAGACTCTGTGCCCAGCTGGAACTGGAGCCCGGGGCAAGCATCGGTTTTCATGCCCACGAAAACGAAGAAGAAATTTTTATCGTGCTGAACGGAACTGCTTTGATCGACGATAACGGTGTGGAAAAAACCGTCAAAGCCGGCGACAGCATCCTTACCGGCAACGGAGCCGGTCATGCAGTAAAAAATATTGGCGACGAACCCCTCCGCATGGTGGCAGTGATCGTACCTTTTGCCAAGTAAGGGTGGATTTATGGTAGAACAAGCTCAACTGCTGGAACTTGCCAAACTTTACGGTACTCCCCTTTATGTGTACGATGCAGATTTGGTGGTGGCAAATTATCAGTCGCTTTACAAGTTTATTCCTTATAATAAACTGCAGGTGCATTACGCCCTTAAAGCCAACTACAATATAGCCTTGCTGAAAGCTCTGCGGGATGCCGGTGCCGGGTTGGATACTGTAAGCCCCGGCGAAGTGCATCTGGCACTGGCACTGGGCTTTGACCGCAAAAAAATCATTTTTACAGCCAACAATCTTAAAGATGAAGAAGTTGCCGAAGTCCAGAATTTAAATGTATTGTTCAACATCGGCAGCACCTCCCGTCTGGAAAAATACGGCAAAGCCTATCCCGGCAGCCGGGTCTGCGTAAGATTCAACCCCGATGTGGTCGATGGCGAAAATGCCGCTACTGCCACCGGCGGCGATCTTGCCAAGTTCGGTATCCTGATGCAGGATGTGGATAAAGTCGTAGCGATTGCCAAAAAATATGACCTCAAGATCGTAGGTTTGCACGAACATACCGGCAGCGGTCTGCAGCACACGGAATCGGTCTTCCAGAGCATGAAAAACCTTATGAGCCTGGCAACGAAAGAGCGTTTCCCGGATCTGGAATTTCTGGATTTCGGCGGCGGATTCAAAGTGCCCTACAAGCCCGACGAAGCCAGAGTGGACTATGTGGCAATGGGCAAAGAAATTTGTGCATTGTTCAACGATTTCTGCAAAAATTACGGCAAAGAGCTGGAGCTGAAGTTTGAGCCGGGCAAATACATAGTTGCCGAAGCAGGAACCATGCTTACAACGGTAAATACGCTCAAATTCAACCGCACCCGCACCATCGCTGGTTGCGATGCCGGGTTCCCCCAGCTGATCAGGCCGGTCTTTTACGGAGCTTATCACCGGATAGAAAACCTTTCCAACCCCGACGGGGCAAAGAAAGTTTACGATGTTTGCGGCAATATCTGCGAAACCGGCGACCGTTTTGCCGAACAGCGGGAACTGCCGGAGATCCGGGAATACGATGTGCTGGCGATCTGCAACGCCGGAGCCTATTGTTACAGCATGGGCGGCATCTACAATCTCCGGAGCATGCCCGGCGAAGTGGTGGTAAGCGGCAACAAAGCAGTTTTGACCCGGAAACGCAAAAGCAATACCGATCTGGTGGCTGAACTTTTGAACGATAATATAGAGCTTTGAGAGTGATAAAATGGCAGAATTCCAGGCAGCAATAGATCTCTCCGGCAACGCCGCCAGAATGTGCGTAGCCGATGCGGAAGGTAAGGTTTTGCGTAACGGCATATTGCCCATGAAACGGCGGGAGTCGGCACATTTGGCAGAATTTGCCGCAGGCGAAGTGGCAAACTGCGGCGGGACCCTCGATGATGTGAAGTTCTGGAGCGTAGGCATCGGCCCCGGCAGCTTTACAGGTATGCGTCTGGCGGCGGCATTGATTGCCGGATTGACCCACGGTGACAGCACAGTAAAGAGCCGTGGAGTCCCCACCGCAATAGCAATAAGTATGGCTGCGGGAAAAAATTTGCAAGAAAATTCAAAAATTGCAGTGCTTTTTGATGGCAGAAATCACGAAGTGCTTGTATATTGTGTAGTACGCAAAAATAATGTGGACGAAGGCTGCGGCGAAGGCACAGTGCTGAACAGGGAACAGGCGGAAGAGTTTTTTGCAGAAAACAAGTTCGATCTGATCTGCGGACAAGCCCACGAAGGCGAAGCGATCAAAGCCATACTGCCGGAAAGTGCAAGTAAAGAGCTGCAGCTGGTGGAAGATTTTGATTTGGCAAGCCTGTTGAAGTCCAATAAAGAGTTCGACAATAATTTGCGTGATTTGATCTACATAAGACCGGCAGTATTCACGAAGCCGATCAACTGAAAAAGAGAATGAATGGTACGCCCGGATGGCGGAATAGGCAGACGCAACGGACTTAAAATCCGTTGTCCGAAGAGGACGTGCGGGTTCGATCCCCGCTCCGGGTACCAAAAAATATAAAGCCGCATTTTGCGGCTTTTATTTTTTGCCACCACAGAGCGGTTGTAGGATTGGTTGCCTTGCGTTACAGCAGGCTCTGAATCAGGTACTATTTTTGCCTTTGGCAAAAAATGAAGCCTGCCAAGGCTTCGCTTCATGCCGCTGCCAAGCGGAGCTTCATACATTGCAGCGTTGCTGCAATGTGCTTCATACGGCGACAGCCGTGCTTCATTTTTTACAAGCCTTGTCAGATGAAGCATTGTTCCGCTGACGCTCCTCAATATGAAGCAGCTGCGGCTGTGAAGCACAAGCGTCTGAAGCCGCTTGTATAATAAGGTATTGAGCTATTAGAGCATTCAGCTTAAACAGCGGCAAGATGCCTTGAATACATTAACTCAATGCTCGAACTACTTCAAAATACATTACCGATATTTTTTCATTCCATGTAAAACATAAATCAAAAGGCGATGAAATGTGGAAAATTGTTTGAATTTTAAAAATCAAAAAAAAATGACGATTATATTTGAATTTGTCAAAAAATATGATAACATATAGTGTTTGAATACTTTTGGGTCACCAACTGCACTGCAACCCTTGCTTCCGGAGGAAAAAACATCACCGGGCATCTGGGCACAAGAAGTTGGAACACGCTGGCTATGCTGGTACGCAAGATATGATATGCCAGTAGATAGAATTTTTGTGTCGAAGCGGGGATTTTTTCCCGCTTTTTCCAATCATCCTGATAATGAAACAAAAGCAGGTCTTATATGAAAAAATCATTATGGTTTGTTGTCATTTATGTTATTGTGCTGTTTGCTGTTGTGCCCTGGCAGGCTCAATGCTGTACCAGTTGGATGATTTTTTCTGACCTGACCGGAAAAAACACACATATTCTCCATAAAAACCGGGATTCTATTTCCCGGAAAATAACCGTTGCCATAAGTCCGGATAATGCTCCGCGCAAATGGGTGGCTCTGGGGAATAACGGTCCCAACAGCGGGATGAACGCTTCCGGGCTTGCCGCTGTAATGAACAGCGGAGAAGTATGTATTGATCCACCCGATGTCAAAGGCAAAAAAACTACCGAGGGAATTATCCGTGCCGTTCTTGAATCGTGCGACAATGCCGCGCAAGCAGTTGCCGCATTAAAGAAATTTATTGCCGAAGGTAATTATTCGCATGGCAAAAGCGGTTCTATTTTTCTTTTTATGGATCAAAAAGAGGGTTATATTTGTGAAATTACCGCCAAAGTCTGTTCGGTTCAGCGTTATGAATCCGGCTATGCCGTGCGCGCCAGCAACTGGCGCAATCCCGATATGATCCAATATATCAGAAGCGATATTACCCGTTTTTTCAAAGCCAGTGCCCGGGAATACAGTGCGTTTTCCGGTTTGAATAAGATAATTGATAACAACGGCAAGATCACTTTGCCTGAAATATTCAACTTGTCCCGCAACTTCCAGATGCCGAAAAAATCACCGTTAAAACGTGCGGTCTGCGGCAATACAACCAACTCAGCAGCGAGTTTTGAAATAGATAAACAATATCCGGATATACTTTCAACCGCTTATTTTGCTGTAGGTCATCCCCGTCACACGGTCTATATACCAATCCCGATTTGTGTAAAAAGCATCCCTTCAATAATGAAAAGCCGCAAATGGTCGGCAACTGCCTTTGCGAGGCTGGATAAGCTGAAACTCGAATCGCCGCTGCCTGAAGAGTGGATAAAGTTTGAAAATGACTCCATGGCTTTGTATGCTAAAGCACAAGCCAAAGCCCGGAAAATGTTGGCAGAAAACAAACGCGATGAAGCAGTAAAATACCTGAATTTTGTCACCAGAAAGATCTGGTGCGATGCAGCTGGAATTTTGAAGATCCATCAATAAGTTTGTTTTTGAGTATTTGTAGAGTTCAGCAGCAGCTAAATCTGATTTTTGAGGCTCATAAGAATCACGCCGATAATACAGAGCAGAAAAGCAATCCGGCTCGGCAAGGCAATTTTTCCCGCAGATAAATTATACGGCACAACCATACCGGATTGAATGATCGCCCATGCTATTCCGTTGAGTCCGTTGCGCATGGCAGTTTGCCTTAAAAGCAGCATAAAAAATTAAACATACCGGCACACCAGAATGCTGCAAGGGACATAAAACGCACCGATTTATCCGCTGGATGATCCGGATGGATGCACAGCATCACAGCCGCCGCCACAACTATGTAAATGCTCTGAACGAGGTTATTCAACTCATTGCATAGTTTACTTTGGCAAATCTCCTTTTTTCGTTTAGCTCTGTTCCCAATGCGGGTAGGTGGTAAAAAATGACATATATACCTGTGCATTGAGATATTTTTCAAAATTTGAATGGCATTTATCTATTTGCAGAGCAAATAGATAAATGCCATTCAAGTTTTAAAAAAGTTCCAATATAAAAGTTGATCATATAACTTTTTATTGACCTACCCGTATTGGGAACAGAGCCTTACCTTAAAATATGGGGGTGAGTTTTTGTTTTCAATCAGCTTGAACCAAACTGACGAGCATTGAAAGTTTGAGCATGATTTCTGCGTCAAACGGAGCTTCGTCAACTTCGGGCATTTTGGTAACAGTAATTGAAATATCGTTGACGGATTTTACGCAATCACTTACTTCAACGCGGTACGGCGGCACAAAAAGCGGAGCAAATTGTTTGCCGTTGCAGTTGATTTCAATTACGCCGATGTTCTGATCAACTTCAATCAAAACCACCGGCTCAGCCGGTGGTATGCACCACGCCTTCAAGGCGATGGTACCGGCAGCCCGACACGGGCTTTGAATGGGTTCGCCTCACGCAACTATTTTTCAAGCTAC
>JAZSHD010000136.1:0-2904 GCA_045533055.1 Victivallaceae bacterium
GCATTTATCTTTTTGCTCCACAAAAAGATAAATGCCATTCAAATTTTGAAAAAATTCTCAATGCACAGGTATACCTGTCATTTTTATCTACCTACCCGCATTGGGAACAGAGCTTACGATTTATAAAATGACACTGTTCAAAGATCATACAAAATCAAATGAATCAGGCAATTTTCCTTTATTTCAAGTTTATTCACCGGCGGGCTGTACGCTGCCTGACCGGAGTTTTTACCGCAGACATCTTATCCAGAACCTCCCGGCACTCAGCAAGTGCTGCTGAAAGTTTCTTTACCTCTTCAGCTGTTTTATCGCAGTTCTCCAATGACTTGGAAATATCTTCAACCTTTTTGGCAAGAGTCTGATCACTCACTTTGTTATTCAAATGACTTACTACACGCTCCACCTTTTCGGCTGCAGCTGTCATATTCTGCACACTGTTCTGCAACGCTTCAAGGCGTTGTTCCAGTTTTTCCAACCGCTCTTTGTAAGCAGTACCCTTATTGCCGAAATTCGCCTGTTCAGCAGTAAGATCGTTGACTTTGGAGTTGGCAAACATCGCAAGAATAAAAGTTACCAGCAGCAACACTATGCAAGCGGTTGGAATATACGCTGCAAAATTTATAGAGCGTTTGCGGTAGTTGACCGCCTTCTCTGCCACCGCATCCTCTTCCAAGCTTTTTTCCCAGAATTTTGCTTCGGCTTCAACACCCTCAAAATCAGCAGAATCCACTTCCACCGCCGCAGTAGTACTGCCGGGGGCTGGATTTTCTATTTCATGCAAAGACTCTTCGGCATTCTCCGCAGACTGTCCGGCGACTTTACTTTTGCGTTTATATTTCCGTTCTTTTACCGGTTTGGCATTCAACCCCCGAAAAAGCATCTGGCACTCTGTGCAGCGGAAGTACCGGTCGAGCATCCCGGCTTCAACATCATAATGTTGTCCACATTGCGGACAGGCTATCTTCATGAGCATAACTCCTGAATACTGTATTTGGTTAAAAATTTTTCAAAAATAAAGATAACTGAAAAAACATCAAAAGTCAAGTCCAAATTATAAAAAAATCGCTATTTTTCCAGCTTGAATTTGCAAGTAAAGAGCCATGAGTGTATCTTATAATGTATTCAGAAAAAATAAAAGAAAGGTTTTGCTTTATGAGTTCCAATGAAATCCGTACCCGTTTTGCCCCCAGTCCCACCGGTTTTATGCATGTGGGAAACTTGCGTACCGCTCTTTATGCCTACTTGATCGCCAAAAGTCAGGGCGGCAAATTCATCCTGCGTATCGAAGATACTGACCAGAACCGCTATGTGGAAGGTGCAGTGGATGTGATCTACCGCACTCTTGCCACGGCAGGATTGCTCCACGACGAAGGTCCGGATGTGGGCGGCGAGTATGGCCCCTACATCCAGAGCCAACGCAAAAGCATGTATAAACCATACGCCGAACAGCTGGTGGAATCCGGTGCAGCCTACTATTGCTTCTGCGATAAAACCGAACACGACAGCAACGGCGAAGATGTTTCCGAAAACCCCGATCAGGAATGTCATTGCCGCGATATCGACCCCGCAGTTGCCAAAGCCAGAGTGGCTGCCGGTGAGCCTTTTGCCATCCGCCAGAAAATCAACAAAGAAGGTATTTCAACTTACTCCGACGCTGTTTTCGGCGAAATAACTATCGAAAACAAAGTTCTGGACGATCAGATATTGCTCAAGCGGGACGGTATGCCCACTTATAACTTTGCCAATGTTATCGACGATCATACCATGAATATAACCCATGTGGTTCGCGGCAGCGAATATCTGCCCAGCACCCCCAAATACAATCTGCTCTACGCCGCATTCGGCTGGCAGCCGCCGGAATATGTGCATCTGCCCATGATCATGGGCCGCAACGAAGACGGCACCATTGCCAAGCTCTCCAAGCGGCACGGTTCGGTGAGTTTTGAAAGCCTGGCTGCTGAAGGGTATCTGCCTGAAGCTATTGTCAACTACATAGCTTTACTTGGCTGGTCGCCGAAAAATGACCGGGAGATCTTCAGCTTTGAAGAATTGGTCAGCATGTTCAAGATCAGCGGTCTGAACAAATCCGCAGCGGTCTTTGACTACGACAAACTCAAGTGGATGAACTCGGAATATATCAAAGCAATGCCGCCGGAAGAGTTTGCCAAATGCTCCAAAGAGTTCGCTCAAGTTGCCGGTACTGTGGCGGAACCCCACTGGGATATGCTGGCAGGTCTGCTGCAGCCCCGCACTGAAATACTTTCGGAGATCCCCGCAAAAATCGCTTTTCTGCTGGAACAGCCGGAGTATGATACAAGTTTGTTCAACAACAAAAAGAGCAAGTGCAATCCGGAAATCGCTCTGACCATATTGCAGGAACTGCGTGGCATGTATGAAGCGTTGGACAACTGGACAAGCGAAGCTATCACCGAACTGGTTACCAATTATGCACAAACCAAAGAAATGAAATTGGGTCTGCCCATGTGGGCATTGCGTATTTCAGTATCCGGTACTGCCGTAACTCCCGGCGGACCCGGCGAGATCATGACCGTGCTGGGCAAAGCCGAATCACTCAAACGCATGGATAAAGCCTTGCAGATGCTGGCATAAAAAAGTCAGGATATTACAAATGATAAAAGGGGTGCTGCCGTATTGGCAGCCCCCCTTTTTTTACCTTGTTCGGGCCTTGGTCAAAAACCCGTAAAATGTGTTATTTTTTGCCTGTTGCGATCATTAAAGATCAGCGATTTTCACCAAAGCACCACCGGCGGCACGGCTGCGGCTGGCGGCTTCGAGGAACGCAATGATATTGAGAGTTTCTTCAATATCCAACGGGCTCTTGCTGGTCTGGAAGAACGGCACCACTTCTTTAAGCAGCATGGTATAGTACGGCACAGCACCGGA
>JAZSHD010000275.1:0-15257 GCA_045533055.1 Victivallaceae bacterium
TCCGGTAATAGCCGGAGCGGGCCCGCCGCCGGATGTAATTATTTGCTTCGGCTTCAGCCAGCACCCGTTCCAGAATGGTTCGCCCGATGCCGGTTAGTTTGACCATCTCCCGCAAGCCGGGCAAAGCTCCGCCCGGCGGCAGCAGCAGCAATGCCGAACGCACCCAGTTGCGGGCTTCGGAGTATTTATGAGCAATTTTTCCGTTCTCTTTCATAAAGGGCAATATAACACAAAACTGCACAAATACAACTCTTTCTGCGTATAAAATCAACAAAACTGTGCTGTTTTTATATAAAAATCGTTTTTTTCTGATAAGAAATATTGACAAAACATCATAAATCCATTATCCTTATACAAAATACAAATTTTAATGAGGAGCTTTTTATGTCGGAAGATTTCAATTTTTTCAATATTGCCGGCAGTGTTGAACACTTTTACAACATCCAGTACAACACCCAGAAACTCTATTCGCTGGAAAAACGCTGCTCCTACCCGGATTACGACCGTTCCACGCAATTTTGTATGGATATGCTCAAGCGGTGCGGTTTTAAAGAAGTCGAACGCATTGCCCACAAAGCTGACGGCAAAACTGCCTCCTGCGACTTGATAATGCCTCAAGCCTGGGAATTGAGCAAACGCTCCTATCTTGAGATCGTTACTCCGGAAGTGGCAGATTACGATAAACTCCTTGCCGATACCGACGAAAATCCCACTCATGCCAATATCTGGTGTGCCCCCACCCCAGAGGGCGGTATTACTGCCGAAGTGGTGGATTACGATGATCTTGACCCCGAAAAACCCGATGTAAAAGGCAAGATCGTGCTTTTTACTCAAAATCGTTACTGGGGTGGAGTTTACACCCAAGTTGCCGCCTGCGGAGCATTGGCAATGGTTTTGAGCAAATTTACTGCCGAAACCGATGAACCCGATGCAGTCTACTGGTTCAACGGACAGGGCAACTTCGGCTGGTACCGCACGGCAGAAGACAGCAAGCTCCCGGTATTTTCCATATCGCCCCTCAAAGCACGGCTCTTGAAAAAACTTATCAAGCAGCAGAAAGTCACGCTCCACGGCGAAATGAACACCCGTTTGTATGAAGGCGAAATCTACACCGTTACCGGCATTATCCCCGGCGAAAGCAGCGAAGAATACGCCCTTTTGGCACACATGTACGAACCTTTCCCCGGCGACGATGCTCTGGGGGCGGCTCTGGCAGCAGAAATCGGCAGCGTTTTGAGCCAAAGCGGCAGAAAACCACGGAAAACCCTGCGGGCGGTGCTTTCCATGGAACTCTTTGGCTTTACAGCTTATATGATGAAAAACCAAAACTATAAAAATATCGTTGCAGCATTGAGTCTGGATGGTTTTACCCACCGCTGTTCGCCAATGATAAGTTTGCGTTTGTCGCCGGTATCTTCGCCATTTTTCGGAGATTTTTTCTACAAAGATAACGGTATGAAACTTTTGCCCGCTGCTCCGTGGGGCGAACAATTTGGCAGCCTTTCCGACGATACCTTTGGCGGCGACTGCATGATGGATATACCAACTAACTGGCTTTACAATCAATCGGGTGTTTATCACCACAACACCGGCACGGGGTTTCTGCCGGATTGGGTGTTGACCCGCGAGCGTTTCCCCATGCTTGCCGATACGGTTTTGCAGCTTATCTGCCGCAGAAGTTTCCCCGACTACACCGATTGGGCAGCAGCCGAGCTGGAAAAATCCATTGCCGCAACCATGGCCAACGAAAAACTCTCCAACCGGGAAAAAGCCTTCCGGATCAAGGTGTATACCCAATACAATCTGGGGCGGCTGGAGTCGGTGAAAAAATTTGCCGATTACAAGTTTGATGCCGGAAAAATCCAAGCCATCAGTTGTAAAGCTCTGGCGGAAATTCCGGCAGCAGAAGAACTTTCTGCTATCGACCAAACACTTTCGCAACTGGTTATCAGGCGTTTTGAACCCGGTTGTCCGGCAAGTCTGGCAAAGGTGCCTCATGCTGAACGCAAAGCCTTTGCTTCGCCCGCCAACCGCCTCTTTTTTGCCTTGTGCGACGGCAAAAGAAGCGTACTGGAGGCTCTGCTGACCGCCGAAGCGGCAATGAACAGCCAAAGTTCGCAAGAACAGCACAAAGTATTGCTGGAACATTTGCAATATCTGGAAAAGTACGGATATTTTATGCTTGACAACATTTAATTCAAAGATTGGAGTTGATATGAAAAAATTTTGTTTGCTTGCTTTATTGTTGGCTTCAGCAGCTCTTATTGCAGTTGAGCTGCCCGTTCTGGAAATGAAACAGTGGAAACTTGCCGGGCTCTCTGCTGAAGTTATCGGTAACCGCCTGCGGCTGCGGGAAGTCGGGGCAAAACAAACCGGCAATGCCAAGATCCGGGTCAATGTCCGCAAGGCAAAGTATCTGCAAATCACTGCCGGTGCCAGCGAGGATCCTGATCACTATGTTACCGTCAGCAATGTATCCGAACGCACCACGCCCCGGGGGCCGATTTTTCAAGGGCTGAACACCTTTCGGCTGCCGGCAAAAAATTTCACTTTAGCTTTGACATTGCGGGGGCCTAAAGGCACCCAGCCCGGCGGCTGGTACGATATAAATTCTATTAAAACGGTCAACGAACCTGTCGGCGGACTGGTGATTTCAGCCGGAAAAAACACTTTGCAGACTGGCGATGAATTTAAGGTTGAATACTTTGCCGGAGAAAAACTTGCCGATAAAACCATTGAAGTCAAGGCATTTCTTGCCAACAATATGGCAAATGTATCTTTCGGCAGCCCGATCGTGCTTAATGACGAAGGCAAAAATGGCGATACTCAAGCCAATGACCACATCTATTCAGCTCTTGTAAAAATAAGCAATCAAGCTCACAATATGGGCAAATCAGCGGTTTTGTTCAGCGTTACTCTTGCGGACGGCAGCTCCAGTTACGGAACTCCTGCCTTTGCTTTTGATATAAAAACAGCTAACGATATACAAAAGACTGCCTCCCGCTTAACACCGCTCGCCGCCAAATATCGGGCAATGTGGGAAAAAGCGGTCAACGGCAAAGTCAATCTGGCGTTGGGCAAAAAGGTGAATTTTTCAGTCAGCCCCAATTTTTATCTGACCAGTGTCGGCAAAAATAAAAAAGTGCCCAATACTGACGCAACCGACCTGACTGACGGCAAACTCACCCGCCGGGGCGATGATGTCTTGCGTTTTGACTCGCAGGCAGTCGGCTGGCGGACAGCTGCTGATCTCTCCAGCGGCATTGATCTGGTGGTCGATCTCGGTAAAGTTGAACCGGTGGGCAAAGCGGTCATCCGGATAAATTGCGGCGACCGGCAGAATCAAGTCCAGCGTTCTCCCCGCCGTTTTGAGGTGCTGGTCAGCAAAGACGGCAAGCTCTTTTACCCCGCCGGAACCGGCATGATCAAGCTGCAGCCCGGGGAAAAGGATCAGAGCAACTTTGTCAATCAGTATTATCTGGAAGAAAACGATTCCAGCATATTCTGCTATCCTTTTGAGCTGGCGGTCAATGCCAACGCCCGGTATGTGATGATCAACATCGTGCCCGATGGCGGCAATCTTTATTGCGACGAATTGGCTATCCTCAAGGCAGAAAACACCACGCAAGCCACCGATCAAGTCTATTCTGGTACGCCCAAAAAACGGCTCTCGGGCGGCGTGGAACTTACGCCCTCACAGAATGGCGGATTTTATGTGGCAGACAACTTGCCTGCACCCAACTATTTCCGGGTGCGGGATATCCGGAAAAAAGCCCGGAGAAAAGATGTTGTGAAAATGGTTCTGGAGCTGCCGGAAAATATTGTTTGTCTTAATAAAGAAGTTGCCGCCGAAAAGTTTCAGCTGGCGGGCAAAAACTATGTGCGTTACCAGTTCAGCCTGCCTGCCGACCCAAAAAAATATGCCAGCTTTATGGAACATTTTGGCGTTTTTCTGCAAGCCCAAGGCAAAGTTCCCGCCGGAAGCAAGGCATATTTTTACGCTTTGATCAACAACAAAAAATCTCATGTTGCCCAGCGTGAAATCAAGGTCATCACCATACCCGAAGCTTCTGCCATGTTCAAAGGTCTTACGGTTATAAGCCGTATGGGTATTGGCGAAAACACCTTCCCGGGCTATTTTGACAATCTTAAAAAGATGGGATTTTCCGGAGTGCAAATCTACCCCTACATGATGCAACGAACCGGCGTTGACCGCTTTACGGATGAATATTCAGGTCAGATCGAAAAGGCCCGCAAGCTGGGTTACAAGATCGTATTCGGCTACAACGGCTTGCTGGATATGTATAAATACAACAAACACGGTGACGAGGTCTATTGTCAGGATCTGGCACAAAAGCAAATAAAATGCCCCACCTACCGGGGTGAATTTTATCACAAAGAGTTGGACAAAATAACCCGGGCAGTCGCTAAATTCAAACCCGATTATATCCAGTGGGATATTGAAATGTGGGGGCACAGTATGCCCTTTGTCCGCAAGTGTTCACGCTGTGCAGCTTTGCAGAAAAAATCCGGCAAAAATTGGGAAGATTTCCTTGACGATGTAAGTGTGGAACTTAACAGTGACCTCAACGAAGCCGTAGCCAAAGGTGCCAAACAGGGCAAATGCCCCATGCCTTTGCTTTACAACTACAACCGCCAGCCGTTGAGCAGGAGTTATCACGGCTTTGAAAAGTGGAGCCTCAACGGCAAATTTGTCGATGGCGGTCAGCCCAGTTTGTATGTTGCGGGCAACGAACTGCGGGTGCATAACAATATCCGCAGCAACTATCTTCTGCAAAAAGATAAAAGCAAGCGGGCTCTGGCTCCGGTACTTACCCCCGGAACTTATGGAGCTTACGAACCCTATCACCTTGAACAGATGATTTACGAAACCATGCTCAATGGTGCAAAGGGATTTTTCTACTACCCATGGCGGGGATTTGTCAGCCCCATTTATTTCTATTACCACGCCAAAGCTATGCAGAATGTTATCAAGTATCAGGATCTGATCCTCTCCGGCGAAATCTACACGCCCGATCACAACGATAAAAACCTGACTCTTTCCGGCGTGAAAAACGACAGTGAAGCGTTGATTCTGGCGGGTAATTATTTGAATCCCACCGGCAGCTGGAAAATAACTCCGCCCTTTGCCGACGCTGTTATTTATGATGTTTTGAATGGCAGAAATCTTTCAAAGAGCGAATTGGAAAATCTGGAAATAAAAGCCGGTAAAGTCCGTTTGCTCCACTTCCGGAAGAAGTAAAAATTCAATTTAAAAACATATCCCCCCGGCACCTTCCTGACAAGTTATGGTGTTCCGGGGATTTTTTTGCCTGATACATTTGTAACAGAAAAATTTACCGCAAAATTTGTAAATACTCAAAACAGGTGTATATTTAAGGCAAACAAAAAAACAAAGGTTTGTTTTTCATGGTCAGATTGATCGATATCGCCAATGAATTAGATCTGAATGTATCGGTTGTGTCGCGGGCATTGAATCCGGCACCGGATAAACACGCCGTTATCAAAGCCGAAACCCGGGAACTTATCCGTACCACAGCAGCAAAAATGGGCTATCGGCCCAACCGGCAGGCAGCATTTCTCAAAAAAGGCGGCGATGCCACGCTTTTGTGCTATTTGCCGGGCTCGGCAGACCGCTTGGTGGCAGATCTGATGTTCGGTATATCCGAAGCCGCGGCACGGGAAGGTTTTCCTCTGACCTTTTTCAACGGCAACAACACCGAAGATTTCAGCAGATTTCTTGAGCAAGCCACCCGCAACGCCCACTCCGGACTTTTGACCTACCCGCCCGGCAAGATGGATGATACAGCAAGACAGGCATTTGACAAATATCTGGAACAGGGCGGCAAAGTATTGGTACTCAACGCTGTATCCAACTCCATAAAAAATAAATTCAATATTGTCCACCCCAATCTGGTGCGGCTGGATGTGGACGATGCTTACGGTGCGACCCTTGCGGCAAAACATCTTTTTGATCAGGATTGCAAAGTAGTCCGCTACGCAGAAAATTATCAATTCCGTTCGGAGTCATTCGCCAACTGTGCACGCCGCCTTGATATGGATTGTGCCCCGCTGGATTGGGATGAATTGCCGAAACTTGTCAAAAAGCACCCGCCGGTGGGGATTTTTGCCACCCGTGATGCAGATGGATTCAATATATTGAATAAACTTACTGCCATGAATATAAAAATCGGCAGCGAAGTGCATCTGGTAAGTTTTGACGATCACAACCAGTGTGTGTTTTCGATACCCAGTTTAAGTTCGGTGCATCAGCCCACCCGGGAGGAAGGCCGCCGTGCCGTAGAAAAACTTATAAATATGATTTTCGGCAAAAAGGAAGTTGACGAAACCATAAAACCCTATTTGATGGTGCGGGAAAGTTCCGGCGGCAGCCGCCCGGAACCGGGCATCCGGGCAAGTGAAACAATAATTTATTAATAGATATATCAACCCATAAAAAAAGGATTTTTGCGATGAAAAACAAACGTTTTATAAGCTCAAAAATTGAGTCGGTTGTTCAGCAGCAAACCAGTGTATTGGAGGTATTACGGGGTAATACCTCCGCCTGCAGGCGGAAATTTACTTTGATCGAACTTTTGGTGGTGATCGCCATCATTGCCATTTTAGCAGCAATGCTGCTGCCCGCACTCTCTGCCGCCCGTGCCAGAGCCAAAGCCTCCACATGTTTATCCAACCAGAAATCGCTTGCAACCGGAGTTATGATGTACCTCGGAGACAATAATGGTTATTATGTGCCGAGCTATATTAAAACAGATTATACCTGGGCATATTATACCTGGATAAATTATGTTAATGATGAAAAAGTCTATAACTGCCCGACAAAAAAAGATCGCGGCAGAAATGGCGATATGCCGCAAAATTACAATAATACCTACGGTACAAATTATTTCAGCGTAACCGGCAGTTACTGGGTCTCAAAGACCGGCGGCAGTCCGGCATTCACAAATTGGCAGAATATTCCGGTGCATGAAACTCAGTTGGAGAATCCGGCGGTGAGCATACTTTTTCTTGATTCCTACAATCATACCACACCCACTATCGGTATTTCCAGCGTATATCCCTATAAGAAAGATAACGGCGGTATAGCTCATGCCCCGCATAACAATATTTGTAATGTAGCATGGGCAGATGGATCCTCCCGCCCGGTTCTTGCCAAAGATGAATTCGGTGCATACGAAGTTCTAGGCGAAATGAAGGGCCGCAGTAATATTGGCGACGGCAACTATTGGGACCGCACCGGCAACCGTAAAGGCTCTCTTTAAGCGAAAGGTTTTTATAAATGAATAAGAGTATTTTAGCCGCCGCAGCAGCTGCCGCGGCATTGGGAGCAGCTGCCACTGCTGACGCCGCCCCCCGTTACTGCAAAGTAAATGTTATGCAATGGAACTTGCATATCGCTATAGATATGACTTACCGCTTCAACCTTAAAACTCAAGCCGATGTCATCAATAAGTGCAATCCCGATGTGGTGGTGCTCAACGAAGTGGATAAAAACTGCCCCCGCACCGGCTATGTGGATATGACTGAAAAACTTGCCACCTTAACGGGCATGTGTTTTTCGCAATTTGCCGGAGCAAGGATTCTCCCCCCGGAAGGACTTTACGGCAACGCCATACTCTCCCGTTACCGCATGGAGCTGGTGGGTTCGTGGCTGATCCCGGCGGTACCGGATGAAACAAGGGGCATGACTCTGGTAAAAATCGCTTCGCCCAATCCCTTTTTATTGGCGATAACCCATTTGAACTTCCGCAGTACGCCCGAAGAAAATCTTCTGCGGGTGGCGGCGGTTACCAAGATAGACGAGCTTATCAAAGCAAACAATCCGGCAAAACTTCCGGTGGTGCTTACGGGCGATTTCAACTGCTACCCGGATAGCGACCCGGTGAAAAAACTTGCTGAACTGGGCTGGACCATCGAAAAACCCATCCCCAGTTTTCCCTCGAAGAAGCCAATTTCCATGATCGACCACCTCTTCCGGGAAACAGCAGATATGCGTGTGGAAGTAGTCAAGCGTACCGGAATTGATGAAAAAATCGCCTCCGACCATATTCCGGTCATCAATGAGTTAAAAATTTATCGTAATAACGAACGCAAATAATAAAAAAAGGAGTAAACAAATGCGAGAAATCAAATTCTGCACCGTGTTGTTTGCCGTATTAACTGCCAGCGTGCTCTTTGCCGCCCCCAAAGCCGAAGAGATCGCCGCTGCCAGACTTTTTGCCGCAGACTACACCAAAAGTCAGGAAACGGTCAAAGCTCAATTTGCCAAAGGTAAACCCGACGGCAGACTGCTGCCCGGCAATCGGGCAATGCGGTTCGACTTTGATGTACTTTCCACCACCAACTACGGTTTGCAGGTGGGCAAAGACCGTGCCGGTGTCCGTTACGACGCCATGGGCAACTACCCTTTGCGGGGCGGTTCCATTGAGCTTACGGTAAAGAACATCGACTGGGAGTACAACGCCAAAGGCGTACACCTCTTTATGCAGCCCATTTCCGCTGATTTGACTATGTATGTCTACAAACACAGCAACGACGGTATCGGCGTATATGTCAGCAACAACAAAACCAAAAAATCCCTCTTCCTCCGCCGGATGCCCAAAGATTGGAAGAGCAACAGCATCCACCATTTGGTCTACACTTGGGATGGAGCAGGTAATTCCGTACTTTATCTGGATGGACTTATGGCTGCCAAAGGCTTTATTGAGTTCCCGGAAACTCCGGTCAAATATTTCTGCGTGGGTTCCACCGGCAGATTCGGTGCCAGCGGTCAGACCGCCATCGGTCATGTGCGTATCTACGACCGGGCTTTGACCGATAAAGAGGTCATTGTTATTGCCGGAGAATTGATCCCGGAATTAAAAAAAAAAGGGCTTCAGGTAATTAAAGAAACCATTATGCAGCCCAGTCCCTGGTTTAAAAACAAGGTAAAACTGGGTATGGCAGCCCTTGATGGCGACTATGTGCCCCAACCCTTTCAGCCGGTCGCCGTCAAGGGCAAAACGTTGTCGGTCTGGGCACGCAATTACGACTTTTCCGGCAGCGGCGTGTTGGATCAAGTGACTGCCAACAACGAAAAACTTTTGCGTAAAAGCGTCAATCTGACCATCAACGGCAAAGAGCTTGATCTTGGCAAATATCAGGTTGTCAAACAGCAGAAAGGCAGAGTTGAATTCACCAAGTCTGCTGCCAATGCCGAACTTAAAGGTACTTTTGAATACGACGGCATGGTGCATTGCCGTTTGACTCTCAAGCCCGAAAAACCAGTCGAAGAGCTTACTTTGCGGATGCCCATGACCCGGGAAGCCTCCGAGATACTGCACTTTGTGGGTGCTACCGACCGCATCGGCGGCGATTACGGTCCTTCCAGCCCCAAAGGCAGCAACACTATCACCCTGCCCACCACGCCCGGAACGGTCTGGACCAAGCGTTTCGGCACCCACACCTGGCTGGGCAGCACCCGCAGCGGCTTGCAGTTTTTTGTGGGCAGCGAACAATACTGCTACCCCCGAAAACGGCAGGATCTGCTGGAAATCGTCCGCAATGCTGACGGCAGTGCCGACTTGCTGGTGAAAATGATCGTCAAGCCCCTGCCCGATAATGCCCCCAAAGAATTCACTCTGGATTTCGGCTTTATTGCCACCCCGGTCAAAGCCCTGCCCGATGGCTGGCGAGCAATGACCATGAGTGCCCAATACGATGCCTTTACCGGCAAAACCCGGGGCGGTATCCTTGTTTACTGGCCCGACGAATGGGCACAGATCAGCCTTGACCCCGAACCCCACCGGGGCTTGAACAAAGGCCGCACCCAAGCCAAAGTAAAAATCGACCGTGCCAGCGGCAGAAAGATCGTACCTTACTGGGATCGCCGCCACTTGCCCATTTCGCAGAAAAACAAAGTCAATCCCGATGCGGAAGCTGTTTACGAAGCATGGAGCCCCGATCCCCAGCGTTCCCGTGCCGGACGCTTCGACTGGATGCGTTGTGCCGGAACCAGCGAATGGGCAGACTATATGGTGTGGTGCATCGACCAGTGGAACGAGGTATTCGGCACCATCGACGGAGCCTATATCGATGAAATGATCCTTGACCCCAACAAAAATGCCGTTTCCGGCGGCGGCTACACCGACTTTGATGGCGAACGCCGCCCCACCTATTCGTGGCTTGCCGACCGCAATCTTTACAAACGCATACACTATGTTATTGCCCAACGCAACGGCAATCTGCCACCTTGGAGCATTGCCCATTGTTCGGCAACCAGCATGATGGAGATCCTTTCTCCCTTTACAGTATTTTTAACTGGCGAACACCTTTACAGCGGATATTTCCCCGATGATAAAGACCTCAATCCCCCCGCCGGTAATGAAGTTGAAAAATACTACTATTACAGTTACAGTCTGCCCATGGAACGGGTTCGCGGCGAATTTTATCACCGTCAGTGGGGTGCGGTCATCGCATGGCTGCCCTGCTTGAAGAACAAGCGTGACATCATGGAACACCCCACCCCCACCCGGGATCTGATGAGCCGCATCATGCACGCCGATGTGATTTTCTGGCCCCTGTGGTGCAATAAACAGGAAGTTTACAAAGTCGATGAGATCCGCCGCCAGTGGGACATCGGCAATAAGGCGGTAAAGTTCATCCCCTACTGGGAAAATAAAGTTCTGACTGCTTCTGCAAAAAATGTGGTCATAAGCTATTACGACAAAAATGGTGAAAAACTCGCCATCGTCAGCAACCTTGCCCGGAAAAATCAAGCATTTGATATCATATTGCCCAAAACTGCCAAGAGTGTCATCAATGCCGAAACCGGCAAAGCTCTCCCGCTGGTCAATGGCAAAGTAAAAGTCGATATCAAACGCAACGATTTCGGTATACTGATCATTAAGTAAGGATTTATTTTATGGCAAAGAAAAATTGGAAAATCATTGAGGTAGAAGATTTTGTGATCTTCAAAGCCTCCGACGATATTATCGACGAAGCCAACGCCCACTATGCTCAAGCCAACGCCGCCAATCAGCGTTTTATCGACACTCATCCGGCAGCCGAACCCACCATGCCCATAAGCGGTACATTCATCTGTGCCCAGCCCCCCAATTACCGGGGGGTGCCCATGCTCCACGCCACCGCCGATGACTGGGCAGAAAAGTTTGAACTGTTCAAAACTTTCGGTTTGGATACAGTGATCTATCAGGCGGCAGTCTGGAACGAGCTGGAAACGGTCTACTACCCCAGCAAGCGGTTCAAAGACTACCGGTTGTTTGACCAGATCGGCAATGTTCTGGAGGCAGCCGAACACACCGATATAGATGTTTATCTCGGCGGCTACGGTTCCGTTTCCGGCTGGTGCATGGGCAAAGACCCGGCTTATGTGGAGCAGGAAAAACTGAACCACTTTGCAGTGCAGGACGAACTCTTTGAGCTTTACGGCTCCCGGTTCAAAGGCATCTACTTTGCACCCGAAACCGCCTACCGGGGCGAGCGGGATCTTTATACAGAAAAGACGCTTAACAGCATCTACAAAGATTTCTGCGACCGCTTGAAAAGCCTGCACCCCGCTTGCGAGATCGTCATGTCCCCTGCCACCAAATATTTTGAAGGCAAGCTGGACGAAATGATCGACTCGTGGAACACCATTCTTGATGGCGTAAAGCTGGATGTTATGGCACCGCAGGACTCCATCGGCTGCTGCGGTACTACGCTGGAGTATCAGGAGGTGATGTTCAAGGTATGGCGGCAGATCTGCGACAATAAAAACATCCGCTTCTGGAGCAATGTGGAACTCTTTGAAGCTCACGATTGTTCGCAGATCGACACTTCCATACCCGCCGATCCCCGCCGGGTGGCTCACCAGATCAGCCACGCCCAGAAGGTTGCCGAAAAACTCATTTCATGGGAAATGCTCTCTTACACTCACATAGAGCGGCACGGCCAACGGGCGGAAGCCATGAAAAAATTCCTGCAATCGCTGAATAAATAACTCCGCTGAATACAAAACAGGCGGCAGTGCAAGTCGATCTTCGCACTGCCGCCTGATTTTTCAGCGGGTATAACTCAAAAGATCATTCATCGACCATGCCGTCTTCCAACCCCAGCGGCAGGGGGGCGGGTCTTTCGCAAGAGCTTTCCAGCTCTACTTTACGACCCAGTTTGCTGGATTTTCCAAAGCTCAAGATGATGTCCAGCACATGGAACGCCAGAGCACTGTTGGCACGGTGAGGTCTGTTGGTCTTGATCGCCATTGCCATATCAGCTGCCCCGATACTGCGGCTGGGACAGGCGTGACCGTAGACCAGCGGTACTTCTTTGAAGCCTTCTTCGTACTTCCACTCTCTGCGGAACACTTTCACCGGGCCGGTGAAGGTGTTGGGGTCGGGCAGCAGCAGCGACCCCTGTTCGCCGTAAAGCTCAATGGGGCTGTGGTCGTGACGATAGACTTCAAAACTGCTCAACAGAGTGATCACGGCTCCGGAGTGGAACTCAATGACGCCGGTATAGTGCGTATCCACATTCACCGGATATTTGCCGTAGGGTTCGTACTTATCCTGATACTCTTCAGATACCTTGGCGCCCAGTGTACGGTATTCGCTGCCCTTGAGAGTTACAGCAGTTACGCTCTTTGCCGGTCCCAGAATATTTACCAGTGCAGTCACATAATAAGGCCCCATATCCAGCAGCGGTCCGGCACCGGTATCGTAAAAGAAGGGTGCGTGCCCCCACTTTTCCGGCCCCCGGCTGGCGACCACGGCGGTACCGGATTTGACTTTGCCGATCCAGTTGTCGTCAATGAGTTTACGGGCAGTTTGCAAGCCGCCGCCCAGGAAGGTATCAGGAGCGCAACCCACCCGTAGATTTTTTTCTTTAGCAAGCTTTAAAACCTGTTTGGCATCTTCTATATCCACGCCGAAAGGTTTTTCCGAATAAGTGTGCTTACCGGCATTGAGTGCCGCCATAGCTACTTTGGTGTGTTCCTTGGGGGGAGTAAGGTTGAGGATCATTTCGATTTCCGGGTCTTGCATGATCGCTTCGCAGCTCAAGGCCTTGCAGCCGTATTCCGCTTCTTTGGCTTCCGCCCGGGAGTGGATGATATCGGCACATGCCACAATATCCAGATTGCGGAAACGCTTGGCTGCCGAAAGATAAAAATCACTGATCATACCGCAGCCGACTACACCAACTTTGGTCTTTTCCATAAAAAATCTCCTTGTTATTTATTGCCTTGAGCAAGGTCGTTTTGAGTCATATATTCGTAGCTTTCACGCAAAGCTGTGTGCATTTCCTTACAGCAGAAATCCAGCTCTACAACAATAGTGTTCACCTGTTCCGGGATCGCCGCCACCAGCTCTTTTATGGGCAGTTCGCCCTGCCCCAGCGGTGTAAGATCCACCGGCCGCTCCAGAATGCCGTTGACCATCCTGCTGCCGGAAACTTTCTGGGTGACAAAACCGTCTTTCATATGTATTGAAATAACATCGTCGGCAAAAAGTTTGAGCATTTCCAGTGGGTCTTCGTTGCCCAGATTGGTTGACCAGAAGCAATCCAACTGATATTTCACACCGGGGCAAAGTTCCCGGTAAATGTCGTATTTGAGTCTGCCGTCGAGCCGGGCAAATTCAAAATCGTGGTTGTGCTGGAAGAGCGTAAAGTTGTTGCGTTCCACGATCTCTTTGATTTTGTTCGTGGTTTCGGCAGTGCGCTTGATGGCATCCAGATCGGCAAAATCTTCGTAAGTGTAACCGCAGACGATTTTATCCAAACCTGCCGCAGCAGCTATATCCATAACTTCGCCGATATTGTTGAGCCGCGCCCAGGGCGAATGGCTGGTTTCCATCTTCAACCCCAGATCGTCCAATACTTTACGGAATTCCGAAGGTCTGATATCCCAGAACCCTGCCGGTTCCACACCTTTATAGCCCACTTCGGCAACAAATTCCAGCTCTTTGTAAAAATCTTTGGCGGCATACTTCCGCAGACTGTAAAGCTGTACAGCCAGATCTTTCTTCATTTTTTTCTCCTTTTTTGGATAATGTGATTTGACAATTTGTTTTTGATGAACTATAGTTTCGTCACTGATTTAATGTAAATAAAAAATAAGCTTTTTCAAGTGCAAATCAAAGACTTTTATTGACAATTCGTACTTTTTTAATTGACAATCAATAACCGGATCCGTTTTTTATATGAATTTTGCCGAAAATCTCTTATCGCTGAAAAAAGTTATGCTCTATACCGCACCGGCAGATCGCAACCCTACGCCATTTATGATACCGGAAAATCTGCATATTGTGGAAATGCTTACCGGCGGCGAGGTCTATTTCGGCAGCGGCAGCGAAAAACGCACCTACCGCCGGGGAACGATTTTCTGGCATGTTCCCGGCGATATGACGATTTTTGATACCAGCCGCAGCGAGCCCTACCGCTGCATAGTCTTTCAGTTTGCCGCCCAAACTGCCGAACGCATCGCCCCGCGGGTCAGTTCGTGGCGGGGCAGCCATGAAGCCTTTGAAGACTTTATCCGGCAAGTTCACAGTGCATTTTTCTTTAACGCCAATACTCCGCAGCAATCAAAAATCGTAGGTGCATATTGCTTGAGCGAACTTTTGATGCACGCTTTGTCGCTGAAAAATCTGGACGGCAAATCCATTATCGGGCAAACACCTCAAGCCGATGAAGTTGTATTGCGTAATATTTTAATGTATATAGAAGATAACCTCTCCGGTGATCTCTCCAGTGCGGCATTGTCGGAAAAATTGAAGATCCCCCGCAACAAACTCTTTAATTTGTTCAGCAAATTTCTGGATACGACTTTGCTGGATTACATCAACGAAAAACGCTTTGAACAAGCCCGCCGCTTGCTGGAAAGCTCCAACATGCCCATTAAAGAAGTGGCGGCATTATGCGGTTTTGAGCATGTGGAAGTCTTTCACCGCAGCTTTGTCAAACGCTTTAACTCCACCCCCAGAAACTACCGGCTGCAAGCCCAGCCATATTGGGATTGGCCAGAAAAAAAGCCGCAACTATAATCAACCACTGGTTCATAAAAACACCATTGGTTGAGTTTTACATAAAAAAAAGCTGATTTTTTTCACAGCTATCCCATAACTTTTTTATAAAGTAGCCGTAAAAACAGATTTGTCAAGTAATTAGCATATTTTTTTGTTGACAGGAGGGCAGTTGCATCTGCCCTGTCATTCTTACTTTTGCTGTGTTTGCTCTAA
>JAZSHD010000242.1:0-38358 GCA_045533055.1 Victivallaceae bacterium
GCTCAAAACCAGATTTTTTGCCATTTTCCACCTTACTTTTTACGCACTGTTCCCGATAAAGGCTGGTACTTGAGGAGGGGAAAAAGACCTTTTGAGGAAAGGTCCTTTTTCCCCTCCTCAAACTCCACCCCTTTTTTCCAAACCTTTTATTGGCATTTATCCATTTGTTGCACAAATGGATAAATGCCCTTTAAGTTTTGAAAAAATCTAATTCAATATTTTTCTGTTTATCAACCGATATTGAGAACAGAGTTATTTTTTTACGCACAGAAAACGGCAGAGTATTTTCCGCCGTTTTCTGTATATCTTTGGGGTTATTCCTCAAACTTGAGGAGGTTTTTATTCGTCATCATCTTCCGTCTGGTGTGCGGCAATAATATCGCCTGCCACATTGCCCGGAACCTGTTCGTAGCGGGCAAATTCCATTTCAAAGGAGCCGCGGCCGCCGGTCATACTGCGGATCTCGGTGGCATATTTTGCCATTTCTGCCATCGGTACTTCGGCATTGACCACCTGCATACCTTCTTCGCTGGAAAGCCCGAGGATGCGTCCACGCTTGTGGTTCAAGTCGCCGGAAATATCCCCGGTGTAGGATTCCGGAATAATGATCTTGACCGCCATGATCGGCTCCAACAGCACCGGTTTCGCCATCTTCATAGCATCTTTGAACGCCATTCTACTGGCGATCTTGAACGCCATTTCGTTGGAGTCCACCGGGTGATATTTGCCGTCGTAGACAGTTACTTTTACATTCTGCACCGGGCAGCCCACCAGCGGGCCCTTGGCGAGCATTTCCATAACGCCCTTTTCCACGGCGGGAATAAAGTTTTTGGGAATGTTGCCGCCTACCACTTCGTTGGCAAATTCGTAACCGTCAGCGTAAGGAGCGATCCGCAGATGCACTTCGGCAAACTGACCGGAACCGCCGGTCTGCTTCTTGTGCCGGTAACTGGCGTCGCCATTGCCGGTGATGGTTTCACGATAAGGCACTTTGGGGGTGTTGAAATTGGCATCGACTTTGTACTGTTCGTGCAGTTTCTTGCCCACCACTGCCAGATGCTGGTCGCCCATACCGGAGAGCAAAAGTTCGTTGCTTTCGGTGCTGCGTTCCAAAGTAACTGTGGGGTCGCACTCTGCGATCTTTGCCAAGCCGCTGGCGATCTTTTCGTCATCGCCGGGTTTGACGGCGGTTATGGCGTAAGACATCACAGGCTTCGGGAAGTCGATAGCCGCCAGCGGCTTGACATCCGGTGAAGTGGAGAGTGTCTGATTGGTCTTGGTGCTCTTGAGTTTGGGTATAGCCACCACGCAGCCGGGACCGGCTTCGGCAGTCTGTGTGGAAGATTTGCCGTTCATAAAAAGCATCTGACCGATGCGTTCCTTGCCCTGGGTGGAAACATTGTATACATCGCTGTCGCTTTTGAACACGCCGGAGAATACCCGCATAAAGGCAAGCTGACCGATAAAAGAGTCGTTGATGGATTTGAAGATCTGCCCCACAGCGTTGCCGCTTTCGCTCATTTCCAGAGCGTTGCCCTCAACATCCTTGATCCCGGTACGCATGGTCGGTTCGGGGAAGATGTTGATGATCCCATCCATAAGTTCATCAATACCGATATCTTTGGCTACACTGCCCACGAAGATCGGAATGGCTTTGCAGTTGCGGACAGCTGTCACCAGACCTTTGGCGATCTCTTCATCGGTAAGAGTTTCACCATCGAGGTAACGCATCATAAGTTCTTCGTCGGTTTCGGCAATTACATCCATCCACAAAGCACGGCATTCGGCGACCTGATCGGCGATTTCGGCAGGGATATCTTTATCGAACAACACATTGACCACCCCGCTGAAGTTCGCTTCAGCACCTACCGGGTAATACAGAGGAATGATCACATTTTTGCCGTGGTTGCCCCGCATGGCTTCCAATGTAGCAGCAAAGTCAGCACGGTCACGGTCAAGACGGTTGACGAATGCTGCCCGGGGTTTGCCTGCCAAACGGGCATATTTCCACGCACGGGCAGTACCCACCTGGGGGCCGTCAACACAGTCAATGATCACCAACGCAGCGTCGGCGGCAGCGTAAGAGGCAGTCACTTCGCCAAGGAATTCGCCGTAACCGGGAGTATCGGCAAAGAAGAACTGATAATCTTTCCACTGGGTGTTGAGCTGAGTAGCATAAATCGAGCCGCCGCGATCCTGTTCTTCAGGGGTAAAGTCAGAAATGGTATTCTTGCCTTCAACGGTTCCCCGGCGGGATATACCCTTACCTTTAAAAACCAGCATTTCAGCGAGGGTGGTTTTACCGCTGCCGGCGTGACCGGCGATGGCAAAATTGCGGATTTCAGCAGCTTTCTTCATGTTCTTCCTTTCTTAAAAGAGCATTGGAAAACTCTGCCGGGCTCCATTGGAAATTTTTTGGCTCCCGACACAGTTTTCGGAATTGAAAAATTTCTTGCAACCTCCGGCATACCGCCTGACTTTTTGCAGACATTGCCGGAACATACCGCGCATGATCGACTGTTTAAGCAACAATCAACTTTTGCTCTACAACATTATAGCAGGGTATTTTAAAAAATCAAAGAAAAAATATGGACTATTTTCAAAATAAGTGCTATATTTTTAATAAATTTAATGAAAAACACTATTTTTTGCCCCGAAAAGCTCTTTTTGGGGGCGTTTTCAAGCGAGGTTTTGTAATGTCCGCAGAAAAAATGCCGCAACTTATTGCAGTTGGCGAAAGCCACATGGGTTGCGTTAGAACACATAACGAAGACAATTTTTTTTGTATGTCGCTGTATCCGGGGTATTGTTTTGCCGGAGTTGCTGATGGAGTTGGCGGGCATTCCGGCGGCGAACAGGCAAGCTATTTGTGCTGTCACCGGCTGATGCTGGATTGGAAGGAGCTTTTCAAACACCATACTGAACCGGACGAATCAGTTATCGCCAGCTTTTTGATGAACAGTGTCAAGCAAGCCAACAGCGATATTACCGGTATCAACCGGGTCAATAAAAAGAATCACAACCCCATGTGTACTACTCTGGCGGCGGCGGTTTTTACTCCATCTATGGTGATCGTAGTGCATGTGGGCGACAGCCGTTTATATTGCCAACGCAAAGATGTTTGCCGGCTATTGACTATTGACCACACTGTACAAAACGAACTAACTGAACAGGGGGTTACTGATGCCGCACAACTGCCGGGGGCACATGTAATATCCAAGGCGATCGGTACTGACCGCTATCTCAAGCCGGAAATCCACACATATTTCCGCACTCCGGAGGATCGCTTTCTGTTTTGCACAGATGGTTTGAGCAATACTATGCTTGACAGCGAAATAAGTTCCATACTTTCAGTCAGCAGCGATCCCCGGCAAGCCAACGACCGCTTTATCCGCGAAGCTCTGCGGCGCCGTGCCAACGACAATGTTACGGTGGTAAGCGTTTTCCCGGTAAATGAATAATTGCGTATTTGCTATGATGAATATCGCTGATTTTGCCGCAATAGCCAGGTTGGAGCCGGAAGAGATTTCCGCTCTGAAGAATATTTGCTCAAATAAAAGCATTATGCTTATGGCCCAAAAAATTGCAGAAAAAACTTTTCAAACTGAACCGGTGGAAGAGTTGAAATGCTTTCCGGAATCGCCGGAACTGGCTCAAGCATGGTTTGCTGCTGCTTATTTAAGTATTGATCACTCTTGGAACAAATTCAAACTGCTGGGCTACCCCGAAGCGGTTTGGCTGGATACCATGAGCGATATGGCGATCTGGCTGCGGCACGAAAAACGCAACAAGGGTGTTATCGGATTAGGCGAAGTCGCCCGCTGGTGGACTGCATTGCTTTACAACGGCAAAGTTATCCGCCGGGGCAGGCTGGAGTGCAATACATATCATTGTTACAATGGAAACGACATATTCAATTCCGAAAATAAACGGCTGCTCGCCCGTGGCGATAAAGTAATAAATCTGCATATTCCCGAAGATGGTGCTATGGATATGGCGTTGTGCAGTGCTTCATTAAAGGCAATGGCAGAATTTTTCAGCAAGTATCACCCCGATTATGATTGGAAAGGCTTTATCTGCCAGAGCTGGCTCTTGGACAGTCAGCTCTGCAGCTTGCTGCCGGAACATTCCAACATTGTTAAATTTCAAAATTCGGGCATACATTTTCCGGTGGATACTCCGGCTGATACAGTTTTCCGTATTTTTGGCGAAAAAGATATTTCGCAAATAAAAAATCCAACTACCCTGCAACGCAAAGCCGCAGAGTTTTTGCAAGCAGGCGGCACTTTCCGGGAAGAGGGGATTTTTATATCCCGCCGGGAAATCGAAGCAGTGGACTTTGATTTGGAAAAACTTCTGAAAGATAATCAATGATTTACGCTCGATGAAGTATTGCTGATTTGTAAAAAATAGAACTTGCAGTAAATTAATATGATCGTTTTTCGTTTATTGCAGTAAAATGAGGAGTTTGTGATATGATATTTGGTATTATTGCTATGATTCTGGTGGGTGCCGGCTGGATCATCTGGGGATTTGCAGCCGGTGGTGCCGGTAAGCGGAATCTTACTATGGGCATGATCGTTGCCGCCAGTGCCCTTATCGGTATACTTTTTACTTTGCCTTCAATAATTATGGAAGGGTTGCCGGATTTCAAAGCTCAAAATCTCTGGCTGATAACCGGTTTGGTCATCACCGGCGGGATTTTCAATTTCATGCAGCTGCAATGGATGGGCAAAGCTATGAAGTACGGTCCAAACGGCATTATATGGAGCATTATCCAGCTGGGGTTTATCTGCCCATTTGCCGTTGGAATATTGTTTTTTAATGTGCCCATGAGCTGGAGTTTTGCCATTGCGGTACTGTTGGTTATTGCTGCATTGGTGATTTTTGCTGTTACTGCCGACAACAACACCCGGGGCAAATGGCTGGCTTTTACCATACTTTCATTTCTGGCAACCTGTTCCTGCCAGAGTTTTCAGAATATACCTTCGTATATCAAAGGAGTGGAAGCTATTTCCGGTTCCTGGCGGACTATGGCATTTTTTATCGGTCTTCTGGCAGGTTTTTTCATCTATCTTGGATTCGACAAAAATTTGCGTAAAGAGGTCGCAACGCAGATCAAAAGCAAATATATCTGGCTTTACGCCGCCGGGATCGATGTGGTTGAAGTAGCATCCTGTTCGCTTTTGCTCTTTCCGGGCATGGATGCCCTTGCCAAAGCCGGGCAGGGGGCTATTGCCACTCAGCTTATGACGGCTTCGAGCATAGTTTGTTTTGAGCTTTACGCAGTAGGTTTCCTTAAAGAAAAACGCAACTTCTGGCAAATCACTGCATTGCTTGCATGTCTTGCCAGTATTGTGGCTGTTTCGTTCAACCACTTTGCCGGATTGATTATGGGATAACTACATAAGAGCCTTTGAAGTCTTCTGCAATTTTTTTCATAAGCCCTCTGTGACCGCCGATTGAAATACAGTTTACAGTCAAACGCCCCCGCAGCTTGGCTTTTTTGACTGCTTGCTGCAGCCAGACCGGATCAAAATCATCGCCGGGTTCGCCATCGGTTAGAAAGTTGACTGTATCAACATTGCTCTTTTTGATGATCTCAAGTGCAGCTGACCATGCTGTTTTCATCATGGTTCCACCGGTGTCGAACATCTGGTCGATAAACTCTTCTGCTTCTTTCATGCGTTTTTGATCAGAGTATTTGCATAATCCTTTTTTCTTGGGCGGATAGCTTGTGGCGTTGCTTTCAAATTTTACTATCGAAAAACCGCCGCTTGAATATTTGCTGGCACGGTTACCAAAAATCGCTTTTTTCAATTCCATTTTCATTACATCAATTCTGGTTTTTCCGGGGATTTCCTGCGATTGTGCACCCATTGAACCTGAACAGTCAACAATATACAGCACCCGGGCACTTGCCTTTACAGATACCCCGTAAAAACCTTTTCTGCCTTGCGGGGCACCACCGGTTTGAACTTTTGCCACCATTTTTACCGGAGTAGGCGGGGTTATTTCCTGGGCAATAGATTCAATATGCAGCGGCGGTTGGGTAAGTACCGGTGCCGCCGGAGTATCCGGTGCTCCATCAATGGCATATTGCCCGCTGGAAGGATTTGCTGTACCGGCAGGCTTGGCATCTTTGCCAATACCGGCAGTTCCTTGGGCTTGAGCGAATTTTCCTTTGTTGTCGCCCTTTTTTCCTGCTCCGGGGCCATCGCCTGCATTGCCGCTGCCCGGGCCCGTACCAAAGTCGGAACCGCCGCCGCTGCCGAAGCCGATACCATGAGCAGAGTTGTCAATACACCCCCGGCAGCAGAACGCCCAAAAACAAACAAATGAGAGCATCACTGAAAATATTATCAGCGTCCGCCAACGGTAAAGCTGCGGTATATTATGTTTAGCCAACTCCTGATCCGGAGCAAATCTTTTTCTGTTTTTTTTCATAATACCAATAGTAATTCTGCTCTAAATTCAGCGTATACATTTATATTGACCATTATATGCCGCAGCAATTTCCCGCATCATTTGCCGGTTTTTGCCCAAGCATATACAGTGGATGGTCAGTTTGTCGATTTCGTTTTGTTTTAATAAATTATTCAACCAACGCAACCGGAACCGGTCACTGGGATTGCCGTCGGTCAGGAAATATACAGTATCGATTTTTTCCTTTTTTATTACATCGACCGCCAAAGTCCATGCTTTGCACATTCTGGTTTCTCCCCGGGCCGCCAAAGCGGGCAGTATTGCATTTTTACTATATAAATTTACTGCCGGAAAACGCTGCGAAAATGAGCCGAAAGTCACAATGGCAAATCCACTTGCCTGATTGTCAGAGTTCATTTGTTTTACTATTGCCTGCAACTCATCACGCAGAACATCCAGCTTATTTTTATTTCTGCTTTTACTGGCTTTCTCTTTCATACTTGCAGAACAATCAACTACAAAAAGTACTTTGCTGTTTTCCTTGATCGGAATTCCGTAAAAAGTACATTTGTCTTTTTTATTGCTGATTTCATCCTGCAGGGTGATCACCGGGGCAGAATACAAGAAACCTGTTGTAATCAACATTACTGCTGCAATAATGTTGATTTTATATGCTTTACTGCAAAATAAAAAATTCTTATTAAAAAAGTAATCAATACTCATATTCCGCCTTTTGGGTAAACTTAAACATAAAAGGTGTATCGTCATCCGGAGCCAGCACGGTACCATGATAAATGTTGCGTTTTTTCATGATTTCACGCATCTTGTAAGCGGTTGGGGCACTGCCGGGTGTTATATGGAATTTGGGTACACGCCCCGGGGGGATCTTACTTAAAAATGCCTGAAATTCAGGAGAAAAATCATCTCCACTCAGCACCGGAATACCCGCTCCCGGATTGATGGTACACGACATTACCTGCGAATTTTGATACTGGTAATTGACCGCTTTTACCGCTTTGTCGATCTGGTCAGCCTTGCCGTCAGATTTCCACGGCCCCACCGGATATATCATATCCTTGTGCATCATTATAAAAAACGGAGCCCGGTCACTGCGTTCCATTACCCGGAATGCAAGCTGTGGTGCCTGCCGTTCTTCTTCTGTTAATTTAGCGAGTTTTTCCTGTGCTTCCAAGACTTTACGCTGCAACTCTTCGAGCTCTTTTTCCTGAACGGCGGCAAGTTTTTTCAACTCCTCAAGCAGTTTTGCTGTTTTAAGAACCGTAACGGTCAGCGTTTTATCGGCAAGAGCTGCGGCTTCGATTTTTAATTTTGTTTCTTTTACCAACTGCATAAGCATCAGAAGTTCCTGATATTTTTCCTGTGTTTTATCAGATTTTCTGATTTTTATCTGTTCGGCTTTCAGCTGCAATTCTTTCAACAGGTCGGCATATATCTTTTGCAGTGATTCTATTTCCTGCTGCAAGGTTTCCATATCGGTCGGCTCTTCATTTTTCTGCGGAATATCCTTGGTCATGACCGATATAATAACCAGCAGACTTATGGCAATAAACATAACGCCGCCAAAGGTATTGCACATGGTATCCAGCAACAGCTCAAGGCTTGATTCTTCTGATTGTTGCCTTTTGCTCATTTATTTTTCTCCTCAAAAATGGATGAATCATCATCCGGCATGATCTCTGTACCACGCTCAAAATTATTGTTTTTCATGAGTTCCAGCAGCTGGATAACATATTTGAAGCCCCCCGGCTTTACAGCTATACTGAAATAAAGCTGCGAAGAATTGAGCTTCTGCAATTCCAATGCCATTAAAGAGAGTGATTCCATCGCCCTGCCGGGTCGACGCAAATCCACGATCTTTTTATCGTCCAGCAACATAAAGCGAATACCGTCTTTATCCAGCTCTGCAAGGACAGGTTGTTTGGCACTGTTACTGTGAACAACATATTTCATCACCCGGCTGCGCTGCTGACGGTTTGTCTCTTTTTCTTTAACGATTTTATTCAACTCAAGAAGCTGTTTTTTCAAATCTTCAATTACTTTTTTCCGGAGAGTTACGCTTTTCTCCAATTCAGAATATTCTGTTTTCAGCTGTTTATACTGTTCTTCTTTGAGTTGCAGTGAAGTTGTAAGTGTATCCAATTTAACTTGATCTGCTTTCAGGATTTTCTGCAGCTCAAGCTTTCGCCTCTGAATCTCTTCCGGGGAGAGCTTTTTCAAATCTTCGATTTCCTTATCCAGCTTTTTCTGGCTGTCACGCAAAACTTGCAGTTTGTTCTTAAGCTCCGCCAATTCCTTTTGCAGCTCTTTTACACTTTCACTGGATTTATTGGCATCTTGGGCTGTTGGGATCTTGCTGGTGATCATCATCAACACCAGCAGCAGCACCACCAGAAACATGATCCCGGTGATGGAGGTAATAATATCCTGAAATGAAAACAGCGATATTGCCGAGCCTTCGGTGCCTTTACGAGCCATATTGCAATCAGATCTCTTCAGTTAAATTGATGTTTTTCATCTTGGCAACAATGTTTCGGTTGCAGTAATCTGCACATTCATCCATAAACAACTCTTCCTGATTGTTTACAAACTTGGCAAAAAGCTGTACGATCAATGCCAGGACCAATGCGATCAAGGTTGTTTCAAACGCAACCGAAAGACCGCCGGTAACGCCACCAAGAGCAGCTTTGAGTTCTTCAATATCAGCTCCCTTTGCTACAACTTTACCAAAGCCGCCCACCGCATCGGACAAACCGATAACTGTACCGATAAACCCCAATACCGGAATTGCCCAGATAAAGCCGTTAAGAATAGTGTAGCTGTTGGCCAGATAATCTTCGTCATTGCTGGCCTGTCCGGCAAGACATTCTGATACCCCCGTTACATTGCCCAGATTTTTCAAATTGCTCAAAGCCAAATCGATCCGGTCAAGCAAAGCGTAGCTGCTGGGCTGATCGACCTGCAGATAAATACGGTCAAGGATTTCCCGGGCAGTTCGCGGAGAAAGCACAAAATTCGGATCCTCCGGCAGAATATCCAGCTCAAACGCCTTACGCTGATTTTTCAACTTCAGCATTTTTACTGCTAAAATAGCAATCGACCAGAAGGTCAGAAAAACCGTATAATAGGGCAAGCTGGAACGGTTGGCAGAACCGCCATGAAAAAACATATCGATCAAAGTTATATCTTTGCCGTAAAACGGAATTAAAAGCGAATAAAACAATATGGTCAGCAATATTCCGATAATACAGGTAAAAACATAGTTTACCATGGTAAGTTTTTTGCTTTTGAATCCGCACATCCGTTCAATATCATTGCGGGCGTAAGATAATTTCATAATATGTTCCTCTTATTTTGATTATATGTTTTTATGACAAACGATAAATACCGTACAGTAAAAGCACGCTTAAAACTGTTACGGCATAAAAACCCAACACTGCCATCAGTGATGCTGCTCCGGGACGCAATTTGCAGTTCCCCATCAAATTCATCCGCAGCGAAAGGATTATATTGCTGCTGAAGAATATCAGCGGCAGCAGGGCAACAGTTACAACTGCACACATTTGCGATACACTCATTGTAAACAGTTTTTTGTTGAATATGAAAATTGTTCCGTTCAGCAATACACTTATAACACCAATATTCATCATGCCATGCATGGCACTGAGAAAATCTGCCTCCGCTGCATTGCCTTCCCTTTTTTGAGTCGCAATCATCCGGAGCATGGTATTGCCCAGCCAGAAGAGGGCTCCCGAAAGCAAAATAACTATCAGGCAGCGGATACAGAGGGCAAGTTTGGAAATATTGTAACAGCTGCCGAACAGCAGACACCCAAACAACCCGAACAACAGACCCAACACAGCTGCCGCAGCTGAAGCTGCAAGCATGGTGTTGCTGCTGTACTGGTTTAACCGGTGCAGATAGCCTCCACCATTGCCGAGAGAGGCTATAACATTTAAAAGTATATCGCCAAAACCGATTTTTTCCGGAAAATCTTCAACATCGTCATCGTCTTCCGCTGCGGAAAAATTTGACATTACAGGCTGGGGATATGCCGCAGGAGGAGGTGGTGCCGGGGCTGTGTGATCCTGGGCTTGAGATGCCGCTTTTTCCGGCACGATCAACCCCAATGCAGTTTGAGCCGATTGCCATGCAACTTTATCAGCTGAAACCTCATCGCTCATGCGTAATTTGCCTTGATTCAGCATAACTATCAGGGTTTGCCGTTCAAACGGCCCCATGATAATATTATTCTGACGGATGTAAAATTTTTTTACCATAGCTTGTTCTTTCAGCGTTTATTCAAGGGCCAGACTTCCGGCCATGAAATAACATGCACTTTGTTTTTTACTGCATCTTTTTTGATTTTATCGGCAAGAGCAGAAGTATTGCGGCCGTCAAATGGAACAAAGAAAACCGAACCGTGCAAAAGCCGTAAATTATGATTTATGAGAGTTTTACTTTTGGCATCAAGGTTATTGGTTTTATCCAATGCTATCCAGCCTGCCGGGGTGTTGGGGGTAGCGGCAGTGTAGAACCAGAATTCATTTATCACATCCTGCCCTGCAAACCAGTGAAGTTTCAGTTGGTTATTGCTGCCTGAAAGTACTATTCCGCCGGGAGTAAGTCCGCGGCTGAGTGCCAGATTATACAGATCAACAGATGTTTTTACCGTATTGGCCAACTGTTCCGGGGAAAACTCTTTAAAAAATTTCTTCAGCTTTTTTACCGTGTCAGGATTTTCAGCTGCCACAGAGGGTATGTACCATTTGTTGTAAAGATGTTTGGCTATTTCATCAAGCTCAAGAATACTTTTATTAACTGCCATCCGGTGAAAATCTGAGGCCAGAGCATAAATATCCAGCAAACGCCGTAACATATACGCCCGGGCAAATATATTCATATTTTCGTTATTAACGATTTTATTCATTGGCTCTGTAAGCATTCCCGGCAGTTGCGACGGCGTTTTGCAACGGCTCAAAGTGCGGAGAATTTCATCCAATACAACTGATTGTTTGGATTTCGGGAAAATCGTTGAAGTTATTTGCATATTTTTCAACTCTACAAAAGTATCCGGCAGCGGCAATTCCGGAAAACTCCCGGGTTTGTAAGAAATCTTATTATCTTTACTTTTTACCAGCAGGGGCAGAAATTTACCTTCAGCTCCGGGCGAAAGCATCACGCTTATTGCAATAGCTTTGGGGATTCGCGAAGTACGGCTCTTATCCACTTGGGGCTTTTCTGCAGAATAAAAATACCACGGTATGTTATCAGCATCAACAAAAGCCAATTCATAACAGTTATAAAGAGCCGAAAGTTCTGAGCGGAGCTGGTTGAGTGCATCCACAAATTTGACATTGAAGTATTTATCCGGCAGAAGTCGGGTTATATCCCGGACAAAACAGTTATTGCCTATATTGTACTGCATTTCGTTGAGAGCTCTTTCCAATTCAGCATGAGTTTTGTAAATTGCCAGACCAGAGCCGCCCGCCAGCGAGAGCGAGTTGTAAATATTGCTGAGGGTCGGACGCCACACTGTTGCCGCCAGATCCGGGGCATCTGCGGGCAATCTTTTCAGCGCATCAAAATATTCAGTGAAATTCTTTGGTGTGTACAACGACGCAATCAGCTGACGCCGGTAACTGATGTTTTTCAATTCATTCAGCAACGCCTTGCCCTGTTCCTGCACAAGGGTATTGCGGGTTTTCCGGATATTGGCTGTAACTTTCTGCGAATTGTTTGTAAGATTCTGCATAAAATTCATAACACCTGTAATGCGGTGCTGCACATCGCTTAAAGGTATCTCTTGTCGGGCAAGCATAGCCTGACATTCAGAAAGTGTTTGCAGGCACTTTTGCTGTTGGGCAATGAATTCTTTATCAAGTTTCTGCTGGGTATCAAACTCAAGTCGGCGTACGGCAAAGTCAAGCTTCTGCCGCCGGTCTGCAAGTTCGGCAGGCAATCTTTCTGCTTTCAGCTCATCAAGCGATTTTTGAATTTCTTTAAGCTCTTCCAAACGGGGAGAGGGACTTTTCAGCAATTTTTCAGCATTGCTCAACAGATTGTCTGTTTGCTTTTCCAAATCATTTTGAGCGTTTATAGCTTTTTCCGCTTCCATACGCAATGCAGTAAGGTTGCCAAATTGCAGCAGAATGGGATTTTTCTTTTTGATTTCTTCATGCAGCTTGATCACCCCATTGAAATTCCCGTTTGCCATCAGTCCCTGCATTGATTTCTGGTAACTCAAAAATGTTCGTGTGCTTTGAATTATGTGGAATGTCGCTGCTGCCAACAGCACAATTATCACTACTCCGAAGACACTGTATATGATTTTCCGGGTATGTTTGCGGCCGCTTTCAAGCAGATATTCTTCCCGGCGGTTCATTACCAGCTGGGTCAGGCGTCTATCCAGCGGAATATCTGTTTTCTGCAACGATAAATAGATATTTTCCACCAGCGTATAATCTGCATGGGTATCAAGCAAATGGTTCAGTTCTGCAAGTTTTTCGGCATGAAGACGCTCGGTGTTCCGCCTCATTGTTTCATCATTTATATAGTTTCTGACTTCCGCAACAGCCTGTTCCGCTTCCGCATCAGGGGTGTAAAGCGGATTGGTGATCATCATATCATATTCCCGCAGGCGTTCAGATATAAGTTCAAAATTCTGAGTACTGTATGCCGAGAACAACTCTGTAAGTTTCTTTTCCAGATCTTTTTTGAGCACTTCCTGCTGATACTTGCGTACATAAGGCTGGAGTTTTTCCAACTCTGCCGGCGGAACAGGTTTCAACAGCTGCGGATCCGATAGAGCCATATAGATTTGCGAAAGCTTTTCTCCTGCATTCTCCTGAATCGCAATATCAGCTTCTTTTTGCAGATCCTTTACCCACTGATGTTCCACGCTGGCAAGGTTGGAACGCCAAATCTGATCGTCAGCCGGGGCATTGCTGAGGATCGCCCGCAACAGTTTCAGTTTGTCCCTGGTTGTTCCTGTCCGGGCTGTTTTACGCCAACGCAACAGCAAATCTTTGAGTATTTCTTCTTTGCCATCCGGAGCTTGAGTAAGTTTTTCAAGTGCAGGGCGGTCTATATCAGGAGCTGTAACATATCCGTAGAGCCGGCACAACTCCTGATAGCGGTTGAATGTTCCCTGGGGCAGCATTAGTTTTTCTGCTCTTTCGCTTAAACTCGGCTGCATATCACGGTTCAGTCGTTGAGCATCAATCAAAAGTCCTTTATCGATAAGCTGGCGGCATTCTGTAAGTTTGCTGTTGATTTCCCGGCAAGCCTGCGAATAGATCACAGCTGCCTGACGGATGTTGGGGTTATCACTGTGATCGTTTCCGGAAAGATACTGTTTTATCGCTGAAAGTGCTTCATCTATCTTACTCATTATTTATTCTCCCTCCATATTGGGTGAGACTACTTCAAAATTTATTTTTTTGTTGATAGCTTTGCTTAAAGCCGCAATCTTTTTGGCATCTATCTCGCTGGGGGTTGTTTCCCACGACTCCCCGGCGGCGGTCATCATTGCTTTCAGTTTTTTTGCAATATCCGGGTGAATGTTGCCTGCTGTAACAAGCATCCGGTTTCCCACAGTCTTTATTTTTTCGCTGACTGCATCAAATTTTTTATATTGAGCAAAGAGTTTAGCCCGGTTTTGCTGGAATTTTTCCAAACCCGCAATTTTCGCTTTCCACTTTTCATTGTACGCTGACAGCAGACGGCGCTTCCTTGGATCCAAATGATGAGAAGTTAATGAGGCGAACAACTTCTCTGAAAAATTCTTTAATTCAACTGTTTCTACATAAGTTTTTTCCGACACATTGAAAAACTCATTCAGAAATGTATTGAAGAGATTATTTACCAATTCCATGTCGCCTTCATTGGCTTTTGCCTGCAGTTCGGTCATATAGGCTCTGATCGCTTTTTCGCTTCGAGGCTCTGCCTTGGTCTTGGCGACAGCGGATAATTGCTTTTTCAGAACACTGGTTATTTCATTGGATTTTCTGTAGAATTTCACTGCTTGATTCCAATCTTTCAAATAAAATGAACAGGTTTGAAAGGTTGCCAGAGGGTAGTTCCCAATATTGACCCGGATAAAAATAAGCATGGATTTTTCAATTTTGCTGGGAATATACTTCAGCAAATCATTTCCGGAGATTATCACTGTTCCGGGGGTAATCAGTTTGGTATAATTCTGATCAAACTGATTTTTCCATACATAAACCTTATTACGGGTCCGGAAATAGATACTGCCGATCCGGTGGAACTCCGGCATGATGCAATCAGACCGATTACCGGTATAGGTTGAGGCTTGCAAAGTCTTTTTATCTCCGGAAAGCTTGAGCATAAGGTGCGGCACATCAGTTATTTCTCCGCGAACCGGCTGTAAGGGTAATACTCCTGTTGAAGCCGCTCTGATATACACCTCTGTACCATGGCTGTTTTTTTCAACAAAATTACTGTTATTTACTTCTCCGGTGCCAATTTTATGCATTACCGGATAAAACTCGATTGCTTCATGAAGTTCTTTCGGTAAGTGAACCCTTATGTTTTGAGCTGAAGTCGAGGCAAGGTTGAACTCCGAGAACAGTGACCACGCCGCTTGCAGCGGCAAGGCTGCTGCATTTATCCGCAATGCGGGGGTGTTGAATAAGCTGCCTTGTATCCGGGACGGCTTTTCCGGCAAAACATGTTTGGGTTTTGTTGTTTTTACCGGCTGCCGTGCAGGATCAGAGGCAACTTTTTTTACCGTTGCCGGTTTTTGTTCTGCCGGTTTTTGTGCTGGCAATACAGATACGGCCGATTGGCCGGGCTGTTGCGGACCGGACTGCGGTTTTTCAATCCGTACAGAGGCTGCTTCCACAGCCGGCTTGTTGTTTTTGATTTTTTCCGGAGATTTGGTTTTACCGGGAACATCATAAAGCAGCAAACTGGCAATGGCAGCTGCGATTACTGCTGCCGCTGCCGCAAAAACAAATTTTTTGTAACTGCCTTCCGGTGGCGGCGGCGGTACAGTTATCTCTACAGGTTCCTCTTTGAGCATTTCCTTGACCGGAACTGGCGGCAGTCCGCTGTCTGCAAGAATTTTTATAGTATGCTGGGTAAGCGATTGTTCGGTCGTTTTCTGGAAAAACTCCGGCTGTTTTCCTGTGCAGGCACACTCGTAAATATCCGGGTAATTATCCGTAAACGGCAAATCGTTTTCCTGCCCCAGCTCGATAATATCGTTCTTATGAAATCTGCGGAGATTGCTCACCAGCGGCGAAAAATCCGGCACCATCCGCAAAAAACAATCCACTGAGGCAGTGCTGCTGCCGAAATAGGTGCTGAAGGTAAAATAATTGCGTAAATTTTTGTTCAGCAACGCACAAACTTCCATTACCAGATTCAGCAGTACATCACAGGGTGTTCCTGCCGGATAGATCAAATACAACGGTTTATCCGGATTTTCGCGAAATCTTTCTGCTGTGTAGGCGGCAAATCCTGCATGGCCGGATAATTCAGCCCAGGTTCTGGCTGGCAATGATCCTACTTGCAGGCACACCGGTACTTTACGGAATGGCAACATCATAGGTTCTTCGGTGTATTCACTCCGGAACATGTCCGGCTTGAAAAACAAGCCCGCCACTCCGCCGGAAAGATTTTCCAATTCTTCAGCTGATTCAAAAAGTAAATGATGGGCTATTTTATTGTTTCGCTGACTGTAATCAAGCCCGTTTGGGGCAACCCGGCCGGCAATGTGCAGCTGTTGGTTGCCGTAACGCATTTTTATATAGTAGCAGCTGGGGGGATTAAGTATAGGTAGAAAGGTATTATCGCGGAGTGTAAAATTATATCCGCTCAAATTTTCCAACGGCACGATCAGGTTCGGGGGCATGCCTTCTGACATTGCCGCCGTTGCAAAACCCGATCTGCCGGGAATCAGTCCTTTGGGAACCGATGTGTATATCAATTCATACATATATCAATCTCAATTCCAAAGATCATTGTCTGTATTTTTTTCTCCGTCAAAGATACTGCTGCTTCTGTGCCGCACAACCATCGGTAACTGATAGGTTTTGCCGTTTATGGTTATTACTGCTCCAGAATAATTGGCCGGCAGTCTGACTAAATGACCATCGACCGGATGATCAAACATTAAATAATCTTCTACTATTTTTACATCCAGACTATCAGTTGCCGCCGGGGTAGGTGCTATATCAATGAGATTATTTTCTGCCAGCAAAGTGAAAAACGGTTCCTCGGCCCAAATCGGATTCACCCTTTCCGGAATCACTCCCAGCTGACCGGAATTTGACGAGCTTGCCAGACAGCCGAAACTGCTGAAAGGTACAAAGAATACTTTTTCAAAAAAGCCTTCAGCTATACTCACCAGCTCCGGCACATATTGCAGCAGGAGTTCCCGCAGGGTAAAGGAAACATCCAGTATTGTGTTCTTCTGCCACATTGCCGAAAGTTTCCCTGGAATACGCTCAAGCATATTGTATTTTTCCAGCGGCAGACCCAGTAAATCCAGCCAGGCATCCAGTTTACCGGCAGCTATCACCAGCGGTATATCGCATTGAGAGTCAGTTCCCAAATTCCGGTGGCGGCGGATTCTGGCAATCATTTCCGACAACAGTTTTGTCTGTTCGTAAACATGTTTATCGGTTTTCAGCTGCGGTTCGTCCTGGTTGCATTTTTCACGCAGAATTGCGTCGTTAAGCGGGTCGAAAATAAAGATTATGCCATCAGAACATGCCAAGTGCCTGGTTCCCGGATTGCTCATGTTGTCGGCACCAGGTTCAAACTGCTCTCCGGCATTGTCGTAAAAGATTATGTTGCAATCTTCTTTGCCTTCGCAGCTGGAGAGATATTTCAGCTCATAAACGAAGGGTTTAGGCAGATGCACCGGTATATTGTCAAGCTCAACAACATTTACAAAATCATCCCCGGTCTGCTGCGTTTTTGGCAATACAGCCACATCAGCACGGCGGGAAGAGTGGAATATTGTTTCTTCATAACTGTCCAAAACCCGATTCAGTTCCGGATCAACATCCAGCAGGGTACAGGCAAAATTATTGGCAAAAGAGCGGCGCATTTTGTTCAGCAATGTTGCCAGATAATAAGACTTTCCGCTGGAGGGGGCTCCCACCAGTGAAAAATAAAAATTCTTTTCATCAATAACTGTCAACGGAATTTTCAATCGGCAGCGGGGGCATGCCACATCAGTACAAACCATGCCCATTTCGTCCAAAGCCTGACCTAAAGCATTAAATTTTGTGGGGGCAAAACGCTTCATTGCTGTTGGCCCCAATACTTTATCGCCCATCAGCGACGGATGGTTGGCTATGTATATAAGCTGCTCGCTGTTGAAATGCTGCCAGCAGTGAGGACAGATGACATTGCCGTCGCAATTCGCCCAATCAAAAAAATCTTCCGATTTTTCTTCCCGATTGTTGAGGTCTGTTGTGTTAATGCTTCCATCACTTGCTACAAAGATTTCGTTGCAGTTTATACATACAATATCTTTGCCCAGCCATGAACTGTCGCCTTCATACTTCTGCCGGCAGTTCGGGCAGTAAAAAACTGTTCTGCCGGTCGATTCCGATTGTTTGGCCGAGGTCGCCTGCTCTCGACGGCTGAGTTGAGCAGTTTTTTCTTCAATGATTTCATTGCGGTCTGCAACGGTTTGCCACGGAGTCCCTTTGCCGGTCGAAACCGGAGTTGTCAGCTCAACTGTGCCGTTGGTCAACATTCCCGCCATTTCTTCAAGTTGAAAAGGTCCCCGAACTACTCCATCAGTATAAATATAATATTTACTCATTATATTGCTCCATATTTCAAGGGCGTCTTGCACGCTTCAGCAAACGCCGCATTTCATCGTCAAATTCTCGTTCCAATTCAGCTGCACAAGCGGCTCCTTCCAGAAAGAGCAGGGTGTCAAGCATGGCAGAACCCCAATCCTGAGGTTTGAATATCTTTGATATGTTCTCCAATTTAAGATATGAATTCATGCTGCGGATGTACATGCTTCTTAATTGTTCGTAAGACATTGGCGGGATCTGACTCCACAAACCGCGGGCTTTGGGATACAGCTGAAGAAACAGAGTCCGGCGGACATTGGGCTGCTGCATTCTGTTGTTGAAATTGATCAGTAATTCGTTTTCACATTGGGCTGCGAGCATTTGTGCTTCTTTGGTAATATCAGGCATATTGGCAAAAAATCTGGTATATTGCTGAAGGATATTTTCTTTATAGCTGTCCAGCAGGGTAATTGCCAAAAACCAGTCGTTGGAAGTTGCGGCCTGTTTTACCAGTGAAAGAGTTTTATCTTTAGAGATAAGATCAGCAAGAGCATTTGCCTGTTCGTTGGAATTTTGGGGCAGTTTTTTCCGTATAAAAGCTATTTGTGACTGTGTTGCCTGCACTGCTGAATGAAAATTGCTCAAGGTGATCATCCTTCCGGTGGTATCGTTGTTGACCTGGGCCAGACCCATTGCCAAATTAGGCCGCTGCCCGGTAAACATACTGAACAGGGCATATTGAGTTATGATGAAGTTGCTGGTGTCTTCATAGAAAATCAACGGCACAACATTGTTTTTGTATACTGTTACTGTTTGCTGGGTACCAAGGTAAGTACATTCAAACTGATTGTTGTTGATCCGGTTCAGAATCACATAACGCACCGGTGCAGAACTGTGCGGTTTTTTCAAGTAAAGAATACGTTTGATATCGTTGTCATCATATTTTTTTTCTTTGGCTGGCAGTAATATTGCAAAACATGCTGTCAGCAAAAAAAGAATAAATGTACAATAAAATTTCATTTTTCCAAGTTCCACCCGCTAAAATAAATACAATTTTTACTAATATAACAGCCTAAAAGTGTTTATTCAAATTTTATTGCTATACTTTTAGTTTTTTTTATTGTTTTTTTTGCGGTTTTCCGTTTTTCGGGGAGCAGATATTTATTGGGAGAAACAGATTTGGGGCTGCTGCCGAAAAAATTACAATTATTGCCAGAAGTATTTGACCATTTGTCTTCCGCCTTGTTTCATAACCGGATTTTCCGGTGTGGCAAGATTGCGGTACGAAAATATTACTGAACCCTTGATCTGCGGTTTGCTGCGATTGTATAACAGCTGATAATAAAGCTCTTTACGACCCCAATTTTTCTCACCAAGCTGATATGCCGCCTGACCTATGTAAAGCTCTACGCGGGTACCTTCCACTGTTTTGCACCACCAGTCGGTCAAAGCTGCGTATGGTGCTGTATCGTGGTTGAAAGACCAGTAGATTTGCGGCACAATGTAGTCTATCATATTTTTTTTGACCCACAGCCGGGTATCGGCATACTGCCAGTTATAACTTTCGGCTCCGCGGGTTTGTGAACCCAGCAAGGATTTGTTGTTGTTTTGCCAAATACCGAAAGGACTTACGCCAAAACGCACATTACGCTTGCAGCGGAGGTTGAATTGCTGTATCTGAAAATGTATATTGTATATCAGAGTTGTGACATTGTTCCGCCGCCAATCGCCCTGGCTCAATTTCCGTGGATTATTTTTCAGATAGGTTGTACGGTCAACTGTTGCCGGAGCGTTGTCCGGATAAAAATAATCGTCAAAGTGGATACTGTCAACATTATATTTACTTACGATTTCCATTACCGTGGCTGTAACAAAGTTACGCACCTGCTTTTCGCCGGGGTTCAGAACCAGAGTGTGCTGCTTATCTTTTCTTATCACATCCAGCACCAAATGAGGATATTTTCGGGCAAAGTTGTTGGGGGCCAGCGTTTTCAGATATTGGTGCTTGCTTAATTTTGTTGCTCCGATAACCCGGTAGGGGTTCAGCCAGGCGTGAAATTGCAAGCCGTGCCGGTGAGCTTCGTCGATCATAAATTTCAGCGGGTCAAATCTTCTGTTGCCTGCCAGCGGAACTCCTTCGGTACCGGAGAGAAATTTGGACCATGGGTTCAGTTTGGATGGATAAAAAGCATCATTTGCCGGCCGCACCTGAAAAAATATGGCGTTGAACCTGTGTTCTGCAAGCCGTTTGCACATGTTGCGGTAAAATGTTTTGAATTCATTTACATTCCCCGGCCGCTGATAATCCAGATTAAAAATCGTTGCAACCCATACTCCACGCATTTCTTTTGCCGGGGCAGGGCGTTTTCTGGGCATTCTGACCGGAGTCGGGTCAAGTTTTCCGGCGTATCTGGAATTGGGTATGTATTGAGCCGGCAGCGAAAGCAGTGCTGCAAACAGGGTAAAAAGTGTGGAGAAAAACTTAATCATTGCTGTTTGTTTCCGGAGTTTGGTTATCGGTTAAAGTTAAAGCCAGGTAGGCTGTAATACTGTTTTCATTCAATAATGGTTTTATTTTCAAACTGCCGCAACTGGCATTGTTGCAGATTTGCATTTTTCTGGTGTTGATTGCTGCCACCGCCGGACATAATGAACTGTCACTTATATTGCAGTTGAAAAGTTCCCGGCAGCTGGGCGGGGTGTCGCCGGTACGCTGTTCTTCCGGGAAGTGCTCCAGCATTTGCTGGGTGGCACAACTTAATTTCAAATTATTATCCAGCAGCATGATTGGTGTGTCAGTCTGAGCAATCAGCAGCCGCAATTCTTTATTGCGTCTACGCAATTTACCGGTAAGGTGCTCCTGCCGGGTAACATCTATGCCAAAACCTATGATGATTTCTTCGCCGTCAGGTCGCTTGAGCGTGCGGGATATGAAACGCGTGGCATGTTCTTTGCCATCCGGTGTGGTAAATATCCAACGCTTATCAGCTATTGAATTAGTCGCTGCTATATGCAGATTGCTGACCCGGATGCGTTTGGCAAGGCTGTGGTCAAAAAGATCAAAATCTGTTTTTCCCACAACTTCAGAAGGTTGCCGCTGAACAAGAGAACTGAATGAATTATTACAACTTAAGTATGCAAAGTCGCTGGACATTTTTTTGATAAAAATATGCCCCGGCATATTTTCAAATATTGCTTTCATCAGGGTATCGGCATTGGCAAGCTCCCGGCTTTGCTTGGCCAGTTCGCTTATATCCATAGTGGCCAAAATAATATTTTTTTCTTTTGAACCGTTACTGTCTACAACCAGAGCATAGTCTCTTAATTGTTTGATTTCTCCGTTGATTGTAAGCGAATAATTTAAGGAAAAACTTTTGAGTTTGCCGGAAAAAAATTGTTGATATTTTTGCAAATATTCTTCTTTATCATCCGGAGAAAGTGATTCGCTGCGGGCTATGGCAAATTTGTACGCCTGGGTGTTTTCTACATAACCTGGCGGCTGATTATCCAATACTCCGGAAAAATAACTGATCTTGCCCAGATCGGCAATACAGTTAAGAATAGTTTGTAATTTGTCTGTATGATTTTTTAACGATTGCAGTTCCTGTTTTTGTGCTGACTCTTTACGCATTTGCCGGAAAAGTGCGTAAAGCAAAAATACAATGATCAGGCATTGCGTTATAAGAATAACAATGAGTACCGCTGCCGGAAATGACGACTTCTGTCCAGAAATCAATACGGCATTGGAATAAGCTGTTTGAACTGTACCGATAAGTGTAAGCATATTGGTAGTAATACTGTATCGGTTATCTGCGGAGCTGCCGTTTCTTGAATTCCAACACTACCGGGTCAAAATCCGGCAGTCTGAATTCGCTGTCTTTAAAGTGGCTGTTTAGCTGATAATCCACAACGCGGGTCGTATATTCCCGCCAATCTTCTTCAACTTTGGTCAATGAGGGGATTTTTACTTGATCGAAAATCTGATATTTTTCGATCCGGCTGACCGCCTTTTTCTCGCCATCGGCAGTTTTTATCTTCAACTCCATGCGAATCGGCAGGGATTTTTCTTTGTCTACATAAATGATGATCGGATTGGAATTTTCAAGTGCCACCTGACAGATCAATTTGTAACAAACCCGGTCATCCAGCTTGGTTTGGAATATATCCACCTTGCTGAAAAGCTTATCATAATCGGTATCCGGATGCCCCAGTGCCAGCATTACTTTGACTTTATCCAATGCACTGCCGGAGATTTCGTTTACAGTGTGATTCTTGTGGTCAATAAACCATGCTTTTTTGCCGACGCTCAATATTTCAGTTGCCGGCATGTTTTTTTCAAAATAGCTGAACTTGAATTTATCCGGACGCTGGAATTTAACTTCCACAAGCTGATAATTGGTGCTGAACAATCCTTCTTCTTCAATGTTCTGCCGCTGAAAATAGGCACTGGCGTTCCGGTAGTTCCCCGCCGGATCCATCGCCTGTGCCATTTTTACTTCCAACTCATCGAGCGTGATGTCTGAAGGCATATCAGGCGTGCAGCAGCCAGTCAGCACTGCTGAAAAGAGTGCTGCAAAAGTCGCTGCAAGGTTTGCTGTATGCTTTTTCATTACATCACGCCCCAATGAATTTTACCAGTTACGCAATGTAAGTGGTGCTGGTGGTGTTGCCGGAGTGTTCGGTCCACGCAGTGTGGAAGAACTCGCCGCGGGCACGGTCTACGCGTTCGTAGGTGTGGGCACCAAAGTAGTCACGCTGGGCCTGCAGCAGGTTGGCAGGCAGCACTTCCGAGCGATAGGCATCGTAGTAGTTCAATGCACTGCTGAAAGCCGGAACCGGTACGCCGGAGAGTGCGGCCTGGGCAACGACTTTTCTCCAGGAAGCCTGGCAATCGTCAATGACCTTCTTGAAGAAGTCATCCAACAGCAAGTTGGCAAGGTTCGGGTTCTTGTCGAAGGCTTTCTTGATGTCGCCGAGGAAGCGGGCACGGATGATACAGCCGCCACGCCACATCAGAGCGATTTCGCCGTAGTTGAGATCCCAGTTGTATTCTTTAGCAGCCAGCTTCATAAGCTGGTAGCCCTGGGCATAGCTGCAGATCTTGGAGGCATAGAGAGCCTTGCGGATATCTTCGATGAATTCTTTCTTGTCGCCGGTAAAAGCAATGGCAGGGCCGGTGAGGACTTTGCTGGCAGCCACGCGTTCTTCTTTGACAGCGGAGAGGCAGCGGGCAAACACTGCTTCGGCAATCGTCGGGGCAGGGGCACCCAGATCCAGAGCACTTTCGCTGGTCCACTTACCGGTGCCCTTCTGACCGGCGGTATCGAGGATCACATCAACCACCGGCTTGCCGGTTTCGGGATCGATGGTCTTGAGGATCGCCTGGGTGATTTCGATAAGGTAGCTGTCCAGCTCACCGGCGTTCCATTCTTTGAATACTTCGTGCATTTCAGCAGCACTCATGCCCAGAACATTCTTCATCATGTTATAGGCTTCGCAGATCATTTCCATATCGCCGTATTCAATACCATTGTGCACCATCTTGACAAAGTGACCGGCACCGTCGGCACCGACCCATTCGCAGCAGGGGCTGCCATCTTCGACTTTGGCACAGATAGCCTGGAAGATCGGTTTGACTTCCGGCCAGGCAGAGGTGGAGCCGCCGGGCATCATGGAGGGGCCGAGCAAAGCACCTTCTTCGCCGCCGGAAACACCGGTACCAATGTAACGCAGACCCATTTCTTCCAGCTTTTTGGTACGCCGGACAGTATCGGGGAAGTGGCTGTTGCCGCCGTCAATAAGGATATCGCCTTTTTCCAGTTTGGGGGCGATCATATCAATAAAGTCATCCACCGGCTTACCGGCTTTGACCATGAGCATTATCTTGCGGGGGGCTGCGACATTTTCGATAAGTTCATCAATGCTCTTGCAGCCGATGAAGTTTTTACCGGCACCGCGGCCGTTGACGAAGTTGTCAACTTTTTCCACAGTACGGTTGTAAACGGCAACGGTAAAACCTTTGCTTTCCATATTGAGTACGAGGTTTTCGCCCATTACAGCGAGACCGACCAATCCGATATCAGCTTTCTTAGCCATAATCTGATCCAAGCCTTTCTTTTATATTGTTAAGGTTTTGTGTTGAAATCAACTTTATTACTATAATACTGAAGAGGGATATTTCAATAAATAACCTGCAAAAAAACAGTTTTTTTCATAAAAAGTCTATTTTTTTTTGATTTTTATTTGACAAAACATACTTTTGAGAGTTAAGGTATTTCATGATATGTGTGTATGTGTGCGTGTATATGTGTGCACGGGAGCGTGCAATTTTACCTTTGAATGAGGATTTTTATGGCAGCTAAAGCTAAAAAACTTTTGATCGTGGAGTCTCCGACCAAGGCTAAAACTATTACCCGGATGGTTGGCGACGATTTCAGTATTATGGCATCAATGGGGCATATAAGGGATTTGCCCGAGCGGGAACTGGGGGTGGATATTGAAAATAACTTTGCTCCACAGTATGTGGCTGCCGGCCGCAGCGGCAAAGTGGTAAGCGACCTGAAAAACGCCGCCCGGAAAGCTGACGAAATTTATCTGGCTCCTGACCCTGACCGGGAAGGGGAGGCCATTGCCTGGCATTTGCAGGAAGTTCTGAAAAATGATTTCAAGGGCGATTTCAAACGGGTGACTTTCCACGAAATCACCCGCAGTGCCATCTTGCGGGCTCTGGAAAATCATGGTGCCGTGAATATGGATCTGGTGGATGCCCAGCAGGCCCGGCGGGTGCTTGACCGTTTGGTCGGTTACCGCATAAGTCCATTGCTCTGGAGCCGGGTGGCAAAAGGTTCCAGTGCCGGGCGGGTGCAGAGTGTGGCATTGCGGCTGATTGTGGAGCGTGAACGGGAAATCCAGGCGTTTACACCCGAAGAATATTGGGTGTTCAAGCTGAAACTCTGTTCGGCAAACGGGGTGGAATTTGTATCCAAACTTGCCCGGATCGACGGCAAAACTTTCAAGATAAATAATGCAGCAGATGCTGCCGCAGCTCTCGAAGCAATTTTGAACAACACTTCGTGCCGCATTGCCAGTGTGGAAAAAAGCCGCCGGTTCCGTAATGCTCCGCCGCCCTTTACCACCAGTACTTTGCAGCAGACCGCCAACCAGGTGCTGCGTTTTTCGGCATCGGGCACCATGCGGGTTGCTCAAGCATTGTACGAAGGTGTGGAGTTGGGCAGCCGCGGGGCTGTTGGTTTGATCACCTACATGCGTACTGACTCGGTAAATATTGCTGCCGAAGCCCGCAGTGCAGCTGCTGATTTTATCCGCAATAATTACGGAGCAGAATTTGTTCCGGAAAAGCCCAACTTTTTCAAGAGCAAAAGCGGTGCCCAGGAAGCTCACGAAGCTATCCGCCCGACAGATGTAACCCGCACACCGGAATCGCTGAAGGATTTTCTGGATAGTTCCCAGCTCAAACTTTACACTCTTATCTGGAAACGCTTTGTCGCCAGCCAGATGGCGAGAGCTGAATTTGCCCAGACCGATGCCGCCGTGGCAGTGGCGGGGGCGGATCAGAAAAACTATGAATTCCGCTCTTCGGCAAGCAGTGTGGTATTTCCCGGCTTTATGCAGGTTTTGGGTATGCCCCAGAGCAGCGAAAACTCTGACGAAAACGCCGCTGTCGATGTATCCGGAGCCCTTGCCAAATTGCAGGATAAGGAAGATTGCAATATTGTTGAAGCCATCAAGGAACAGAAGTTTACCGAACCGCCTGCCAGATTTACTGAAGCAACTTTGATCAAAGAGCTGGAAGAAAACGGTATCGGCAGACCTTCAACTTATGCGACCATTCTGCAAACTATCCAGAACCGCCAATATACCACCAAGGTCCAGAATAAACTTGCTCCTACCGAATTGGGGTGCAAAGTCACGGATTTTCTGGTGCAGATGCTGCCGGATCTCTTTGATGTAAAGTTTACTTCGCTTATGGAAACCGAGCTGGACGATGTGGAGGCAGGTTCCCTAAAGTGGACAGCCATGATGCAGGATTTTTACGGCAAGTTCCAGAATTGGTTGGAAACTGCCAAAAATTACGGTGCCGTAGAGGGCGATGGAGTCAATAAGCTGGCTGAAGCTATGCAGAAGATCCAGTTTGCTCCGCCGGAAAAATCCGGCCGCTATGTCCGGGACGACAGCAAGTTTTTCAATTCAGTAGCCGGTAAACTTGCCAAGCAGGCAAAACTTACTGAAAAGCAGTTCAACGCTCTGCTGGATCTGGCGGTGAATTATCAGGATCAGCTGCCGGGGCTGCAAGCTATGGCAGAGCAGGGCGGTTTTGCTGATGCTCTCGCTGAAGCTTATGCCCGATCTGAAGCTAAAGCCGCCCAAAAAGCTGAAGCTGCTGAACGGGGGGTGGATACCCCGGCTCTGCTTGATATATTCAAGGCATTCGATACGGTGAAATTTGCCGAACCGGTGGTACGCAGAGGTAGAACTTTTGATGATAAAAAGTTCTTCGACTCTTTGCGTAAGCAGGCCGAAAGCGGAAAACTTTTGAGCGATAAACAGCTGGAAGCTCTGGGCAAGATCGCCCAGCGTTACCGGGAAAGCATCACCGATTATCCGGCATTGGCAAAGGCGTTGAATCTGCCGGAAGAAGAAACTGCGGCACTTGATAATGCTCAAAGTGCAGCGAGTTCCGATGATACTGCTGCTTTGCTTGAAGAACTTGCCAAAGTTACCAACTGGAATCCGCCGGAACGCCGGGGCAGACGCACTTTTGATGATAAAGCATTTTACGCTTCACTGGCAGAACAGTTCAACAACGGCAGAAAACTTTCGGATAAACAGCTGGCGGCATTGAAAAAGCTCGCCGAGCGTTACCGCTAATTGTTATAAGGAAAATCACTATGGATAAGAAAACTTTTTTGCGTCAGCGGGTGGGCAATATGGAACAGATCGCCAACATCCGCAATGTGGTGCTTGCCGATGGCAGGGGCAAAGATGTGCGTTTGGCAGAAGTCGACAACGGTTCCGGCTTGACTTTTACGGTTATGCTTGATCGCTGCTGCGATATTTATTCGGCTAAATACAATGGCAAATCTCTGGCATGGCTGGCACCCAACGGGGTGGTCAATCCCAACGCTTACGAGCCCGAAAACATCATGTGGCTCCGGAGCTGGCCCGGCGGCCTGCTGACTACCGCCGGTTTGCTGAATGTGGGCGGCCCGGAAGATGGGCACGGTTTGCACGGCAGAGCCTCCCATCTGGCAGCGGAAGATGTTAAGCTGGATCGCTGCTGGGCGGGCGAAGATTACCTTTTGAGTGTAGCTGGCACCATGCGGCACACCATGGTTTTCGGCGAAAAGCTGGAAATCCGCCGCCAGATCAAAACCGCTTACGGCAGAAATGTTATCGAAGTAGTGGACAGTGTGGAAAATCAGGGATTTGCCCCGGTGCCGCTGATGATGCTTTATCATTGCAACTTCGGTTATCCGGCAGTGGATGACAGTGCATTTTTGGATGCTGTTGAGCATAAGGTGACGCCTAAAGATGAAATATCTGCCAAAGATATAGCCGACTGGGCAAAGTTCACTGCTCCCATCCACGGCTACGCCGAAGAGCTTTTCTATCATGAGATCCCTGCTGACAGTGATGGCTTTGCCCGGATGAGCATTGTCAACAAAGCTGCCGGTATGAAGGTAACTATTGCGTATGACCCCACCACACTGCCGGTACTCAATCAATGGAAGCAAATGGGCGAGGGCGAATATGTGACCGGGCTGGAACCGGGCAACTGTTGCCCCATCGGGCAGAAAGCCAACGCCGAAGAAGGTATGCTCCGCATGATCGAACCCGGCGAAACAGTAAACTTCGCCTTGCAGATAGAAGTGGAAGATATTTGATAACAAGGGATTTTATTTTAAGAACAGGTAATAACATTTATGAGTGCCAATATAGACAATAAATTGTTATGCGATTGTTTGCCGGAGCGTGTTGTAGAAAAGTTTGATATTTATAATTATAATCATGCTTTGGAAATTTTATCTAAATCATTTCAACAAGAGTTGGCGGATATTCTTGAGTGTTTGGATAAACTGGAAATATCACACGATGATATTATTAAGTCCGGGGGAAATGAATCGCAAATTCCTCCCAAATTTTCTAAAATACTTGAACCGAAAGGTTGGAATGAAATTCGCATTTCCGGCGATTTGTTGATTAAATTTTATCCGCGGAAGAGTTCTCGTCGTGGAGTTTTTTCTGATGTTGCGTCAGACAGCAAAACTATTGAAAACTATATAGATGGTCATAATATAGATTATGTAAAGGGGAGGGTTGCTATTGATGTTGAATGGAACAGTAAAGATCAAACTTTTGATCGTGACTTGTTTGCGATGAGAACTTATTATGAATGTGATATTATAAGTGTGGGTATTATAATAACACGCTCGGAAAAATTGAATGAAGTTTTTAAGCAATTAGGAGTTATGGCTAAATACGGGGCAAGTACAACTTGGATGGGAAAACTTATTCCGAGATTGGACTCCAGAAGACATGGGGGATGTCCGGTTTTAGCTATTGGCATTACTCCGGATTGTATAGTGGAGTGAAATAATGAAAAGTGAAATTACTTTGGAGGAAACCATTAATAGTTTCCTTGATACATGCTCTGGAAATAGGTTTAAAACAATTCTTGCAGATCCCCCTTGGCAGTTTAACAACCGTACAGGGAAAGTAGCACCTGAACATAAACGGTTGAACAGATATTCAACAATGAGTTTGGATGATATAAAAAAAATTCCTGTTCAGCAGGCAGCAGCAGAACAGTGTCATTTGTATTTGTGGGTTCCCAATGCCCTTTTGCCGGATGGTTTAGCAGTAATGCAGGCTTGGGGGTTTACTTACAAAACAAATCTTATCTGGGAAAAAGTACGGAAAGATGGCTTGCCTGACGGTAGAGGCGTAGGTTTTTATTTTCGCAATGTTACAGAAATTTTACTTTTTGGAATCAAGGGGAACGGCTATAGAACTCTGGCTCCAGCGAGGAGTCAGGTAAATCTGATAAGAAGTGTTAAGAGAGAGCATTCTCGCAAACCCGATGAAATATATGATCTTGTAGAGGCGTGTAGTGAGGGGGATTATTTGGAAATGTTTGCGAGAGGCGTGCGGGATAAGTGGACTATGTGGGGAAATCAAGCGAATGAAGACTATGTTCCGGATTGGTCAACTTACAGTAATAACTCTGCAGTAACGGGTACATTTAATTTTTAAGAAATATAAAAATAATATTTGCCGCAATTTTGATTTATAATAGTCGGGATTGCGGCAGTTTTTTGTGGAGATTTTTTTATGGCGTGGCTTTATTTGTTTTCAGCCGGAGTTTTGGAAGTTTGCTGGGCGGTGGCTATGAAATACAGCTATGGCTTTACCAAACTTCTGCCGTCAATTATTGTGGTTGTTGCCATGATCGGCAGTATAGTCGGTCTGGCGTTGGCAACTAAAACGCTGCCGCTGGGGACAGCTTATGCAGTATGGACGGGCATCGGAACCGTTGGGGCAGTAGTTTGCGGAATGATTTTTTTCGGCGAATCCGCTTCAATATTGCGTATGTTATGCGTGTTTGCCATAATTGCGGGCATCGCCGGATTGAAACTTTTATCTGCAAATTGAGTTAAGTTATTCTGCCTTTGTGCCCGGTTTTGCCCAAGACCAGTTAAGCAGCGGCATCCATGGGAGAAGTGCGTGCTTATTGTAATTTATCAATCCGATTTGCAAACCACTTTCTGCCTGATTTATCAATCCGATTTGGATGCCGTTGCCAACGGTATCTCCCATTGGACCAATATTGACAATGCCAAGCATGAGCCCATGGTTTTCGGCTGTCATATTTGCCGGTGCAGCAGTAATACCATAGTTGCTGTTCACAATCAGCCATATACAGGATATTGATAATCCGCAATGCTTGCCCCAGACGAAATTCGCTATGGTACTGTAATTCAAACCATAGACATCTGTCGGAAAGGTTCCAAGCCATAACGCTATATTGATTCCGTAAATATCAGCTTTGTCGTGAAACAATGATACCGGGGCACAGGAGAGCTGCAATGGAGTCCACGACGAGGAAAATGCATGTATAAAAAGAGATTCTTTTGTACTGGCAGCAGCGGTTGCTGGCTCTTTGGCATAAATAATACTTCGACTGGTCAGCAAAAAAATAAAAATGACAGCAAATAATAAAGATTTAAATCGAAACATATAAAATCTCCTTCAATAAACTGTCCGTTTCCAGATTTCAGATTGGAACACAGTGCTATTGCATCATCTGTCAGCGAGTTTGCTTTGCCAGCTTGTCAAACCGTTCCGCTTGGCATCGGAACTGGCTTGCCAAGCCGTAAAAAAAGCCGTCAGAAATGTCTTTTGGCAAATTCTCTGCCTGAACCTGATTTAAGGTAGTCCTCAAATGTAATAGCCTTGTCTTTTGAATCAAAAGCGATTGCAGTTTGAATACGCCAAGGTCTAAATTTAGCCGTATGCGGAACTTCCCCTGCGTTATGTTTAGTGAGTCTTGCTGCTAAATCGCAGGTAGAACCAACATAACGATGTTTTTCTGTTGTTGTATCAATCAAGATATAAACATAATAAAAATTTTGCATATTCAAACCAATCGGTTATTCGAAATTGCAGTCCGCCTTCATTTCATTACGGCGTGACAGCCTTCGTCGGCTGTATTCACAGCCGTTTCCAGCTTGTCAACCCGTTCCGCTTGGCATCGGAACTGGCTTGCCAAGCCGTAAAAAAAGACGTCAGAAATCTGACGGCTTTTCGAAGGCTGGTGGATCCAGACGGACTTGAACCGCCGACCCGGAGATTATGAGTCACCTGCTCTAACCGACTGAGCTATGGATCCAATATGTTCATTCAGTAATATAGTATCATTACTGAATTTTGCAATTTTTTAACAGCTTTTTTTTCGTTTTTTAGTGAATTGCGACCAATTCCACTTCCACCATGGCATCTTTTGGCAGTTTTGCCGCTGCCACACAGCTGCGGGCGGGCTTGGAGATAAAGTACTTTTCGTACACCGCATTGAACGCTGCAAAGTCTTTCATATCTGCCAGAAAGCAGGTGGTCTTTACTACTTCATCAAAGGTGTAACCGGCGGCTTCCAGCACGGCGGAAAGATTCTTCATTACCTGTTCAGCCTGACCGGTGATATCATTTGCCGCCATGGCTCCGGTGGCAGGATCAAGTGCGATCTGACCGGAGGTGTACAAAGTGTCGCCAACTTTGATCGCTTGAGAGTAGGGACCGACTGCGGCGGGGGCGTTGGTCGTGGAAATAACTTCTTTTTTCATTTTTATAACCTCATTAGTTTACCGAATAACCGGCATTCTGCAATGCTTCTTTAATGGTGTTGAAATGGTCGAAATCCCGGGTTTCCATGGCGATCTGCAGGAAACAGGCGTTTATATCGTTATGCACATTGCCCCGGGTGTGGTTGACCTGCACCACATTGGCTCCCAGACTGGAGATAACGGTGCTTATTCTCGTAAGTTCGCCGGGACGGTCCAAAAGCTCGATATTCAATTCCGAATATCTGCCGGAAGTTACCAGCCCCCTGTGGATGACTCTGGAGAGGATCGTTACATCAATGTTGCCGCCGGAAAGCAGTGCCACAACCTTTTTGCCTTTGATCTGGGGAAGCTTCTTGAAGTGGATGGCTGCCAGTGCCGTGGCTCCGGCACCTTCGGCAATAAGTTTCTGACCTTCCATAAGCATCACGATAGCGGTGGCGATCTCGTCATCGGTAACCGTTACGATGTCGTCCAGATACTTGCTGCAATAGTCAAAAGTTTTGTCGCCGGGGCGTTTTACGGCTATACCGTCGGCAAAGGTCTTGACCGAGGGCGTGGCGAGGATGTTTTTAGCGTGGTAACTCTCTGCCATGGAAGGAGCTCCGGCAGCCTGCACCCCGTAAACTTTGCAGTTGGGGTTCAAAGTTTTGATAGCTACGGCAATACCCGAAGCCAGACCGCCGCCGCCGATAGGCACGATCACGGCTTCCACCGAACTCATATCTTCCAATATTTCCAAGCCAATGGTTCCCTGACCGGCAATAACATCGTCGTCATCAAAGGGATGCACGAACATTGCCCCGGTTTTCTCCACTTCGGCACATGCTGCGGCGTAAGCATCGTCGTAAATGCCGTCGATCAAAACTACTTCGGCACCGTAACGCTTGGTGGCTTCCACCTTGGATATGGGAGCAGTGCTGGGCACAAAGATCTTGGCAGGAATGTTGTTGACTTGCGAACCCAAAGCCACACCTTGAGCGTGATTCCCGGCTGAACAGGCGATCACGCCCCGGCTTTTTTCTTCGGGTGTCATGGTGGCGATCTTGTAGTAAGCCCCACGCACTTTGAATGAACCGGTCACCTGCAGGTTTTCGGGTTTGATGTAAACTTCTGCATCGGTACTGAAACGGGGTGCCGGAATCAGCGGAGTATGCCGCAGGACTTTACGCAGTTCCCGTCGGGCATCGTAAAAACGGTCGATTTTCAACATGGTAAATTCTTTCTTTATAGAACAAAAATAATACCCTATAATTTACCACTTAACAGGCTGAATGTCAAGCTCAAAAATCAAATTTGCCCAAGAGAAAGTCCATAATTTTGCTGAAAAGCCGTCGTTTTTACAAAATTATGGGATCGCAGTAAAAAAATTATGGATTACAGGCAGATTTATGGCGTGAACTGTATTTATATTGCTTGAGTATACGCATCTCTTCGTTGGAAGCATCCAGACAAGTTATATAGAATTTTTCCCCGCCCCGGGGCACCGTTATCACCACATGGGCTCCTTTTCCGCAAACTTCGGGGGCAATATCCTTAAAAAATGCTTTGTTACTGACTTCTTTGCATCGTTCGGCGGTAAATACTGTCGGGAAAATCGTGCGGTCATTCGGGTAAAGCGATCTATCCGCCAATCGTTCCAAGACCTGATCGCCCACATGCAGCTGATCCCACACCGGAGCGATCCATACTTGGGCTTGAAGGGCTTTGACCAATGCTTCGGGCATGGAAAAGCGTCCGTGATGAGTGATTTTTGCCGCATCGACCGCCGGGAGTTCGGCGGCGAGCAGATCTTCGGTTTTGCTCCGGGTGCCATCTTTATTAAGTACAGAGTCGCTGAAATCTCCGGCGGTAAAAAAGGTAAAATCACCGTACCGCAGCAGAAAACCGCAGCTCATGCCGTTTTCGTGACTGGTTTTTGCCGGATCCTGATTGTCGCAATAGAGATCCCTTATGGAGCCGTCTTTGCAGAGAATTCTGCCATTGGCGGCAATATTGGTGATTTGGAAATTTTTGAATTCTTCCGGGGCATGACACAAACAGAGCTGATCGGTTCTGCCCGGTTCAAACTGTTGGATTTTTAATCCGTCGCGCTGCTGCAAAGCCGCATAAAGCTTTTGCATGTGGTCAAGAGTATCCGGCGGGAACTCAAAGCCGTGGGGCGTGATATGCTTTGCACCACCCCGATCAAGGGCGGTTTTGAACGAAAGCGTTTCCGCCGCTAAAGCAAATCCGCTGCGGTAACAGCCGGGCAGGGGAGTGCCTTCCCGCTTTTTGGTCTGCCACGCCGCCGAACCGCAGTGATCGGCGTGAAAGTGCGACAGCATCATGTAGTCTATCAGCGGGCGATCTTCCAGCAGCGGCGTATTTTGCGGCAACACCCGGCAGATGTACCGGGCGATCCAGTCGCCCGCCAGCCGTTCAGGGCCGGGTACAACCGGCACAGCATATTCCAAACGGGTCAAGGCGGGGTGATCTCCGCAGTCAAGGAGCATGGTCGTACCATCCGGGAAGATGAAAAATGCTGATTCAGCCACCCCGGTATGGATAAAATGTATCTGCAATTCGCCAAATTGCCAATTCTGCTGAAATTTTCCGGGTGCTTGTTTCAACGGTTCCATATTCAAAACTCAAAAACATCCCCGTCGTTGGCGACAACCATGGGATAGTCGAAGTTTTTGGAAAACTCCGGAAAAACTCTTTCGTTTTTCCTTGCCACATGGTTGAATATCAGTTTGCGGGGACGGATCTTTTTGAATATCTCCACACACTTCATTGCTTCCAAATGGGTGAATTCGCACAAAACCAAATCTGCTTTTTTCGCTTCTTTGACCGGGAAATCGGGGAAGTTTTTAGCTAAATCCCCGGTGCAAAGCAGTTTTTTGCCTTCAAACTCCATCAAAAAGCTGTAAGAGGGCAAATATTGATCTTCCCACTTGAAATGCTTATTGGGTATGGCGGTAACTTTCATAAATCCGTCATCGTAGAACAAGCCGGGTTTGATCAGTTTGTATTTGATCCGCTCTTTCTGACCGCCCCGGAACTGGGTCGCCATCAATTTGTCAAAGGCGGTAATGGCGTCGGCATCCGGCAGATGGACTTCGGGCCAGAAGCCTTTCCAGAGCGATTTCCGGGTGTAAGGGCCGTACTTGACCATACGGTTTTTGAGAAAACCCGGCAGCCCGCCGAAGTGATCTTCGTGCATGTGGGTAATGAATACCGCTCTTATGCTGTTGAAATCCAGCTTTTTGCGGATGATGGAAGCCGTGACCGGTCCACCCGCATCAATGAGATAAGCTCCATGGGAAGTCTGCAAAAATGTGCAGGAGTTATTGCGGGTCAGAGAGGGATTGCCCGCTCCCGTACCCAGCGTGATAAGTTTTGCCGCAGCCTTGGCGGGAGCCTTTGCCGGAACTTTTTCTGCCGGAGCCGCTGCCATAGAGAGGGTCGATAACAGACAGCCCGCAGCTATAACTGAAAAGATTTTTCTTGTAAAAAACATGATTTTTCTCTTTTAATATTTTTTGACCAGCAGTCCACGGTCAATATACATGCCGGTTTCTTTGGTGGAACCGGGGACATAACCCGGGCCGCTCATCTTGATCGAAACCCAGACTTCATAACGATTGAAGTCTTTGTCTTTGCTCTTGTTGGCACTGTAAAAATCCTTGAGCATCAGCTTCGATGCCCAGCTCACATGGATATAACTGCTGGGATCAATGCTGATGACTCCCAAACGGTACCAGTGATATTTTTCGTCGGCGGGAGCAGTTTTGATTTTAATGGAAACTTTCTGCTTTTTGCGCGGCGAATAGACTCCGGCAGCAAGGGGCAGCAATTTTTTGTGCGTTTTGCCCAGCGGCACTTTGACCATGGCTTTGGGCTGACTGGAGTCCGGGTCTTTGACCGCACGGGTACCGGAGGGGGCATGACCTTTGAGATACTTTGAGGGCACTGTGATATATGCCGAACGGGGCAGTTTGGCAAGTTCCGGCGGCAGATCGTCGAAAACTACTGCTTCGGCAAACTCCTGTGCGAGATTTTCCCGGGCTTTCTGCTCAAATCTGGGCTTCAAGTCCAGAACTTCCAAATTAAGCAGCAAAGCGTCTTTGTACTCTTTTTGATACTCTTTGAATTCAGCTTCTTTACCGGGAGTGTTCCGGGTATAGGGGAAAAGCGAAGCGGTAATGCTCAACAGCTCCCACGAAACATGGGCGGCAAGATTTTTGTCGTTTTTAACTTTCGCCAACCCCTGCTTGACCAGCTGGCGGGATTTGAGCAAAAAGTCGTAAGTTACATGGGGATAGTTGCGGTTTTCCCGCTGGTTCCACTCTTCAAGCGAAGTGGGAGTATCTTTCTGTGCCTGACGGAGCATATTGAAATACTGCTGCATTTCCGGTGCGGCAGCTCCATAATAACCCTTGATAAAGTCGCGGATGAGTTTTTCGGGATCCTGCGAAGCATCAAAGAGCAGCTGAAGCTCCAGAAAGATCTGCAGCTGGTGGAAACTTAAAAATGTACTGCGGCCAAAGTGAAATTCACTTTCTTTGAAAATCCAGTAGAGATTTATATCCCGGAACAACCGGCAGTCGCCGATAATGGCATCCACCGCAATCATCGGCTGAATGTTATTGGGGCACCAGAAGTAGTCCCAAACGCCCAAAACCGGAGATTTTTTCTGCCATTTGATCAAGCGGTCATAACCAAGTTTGTTCATCGGGTTGGTCAGGGGATACATGCTGTTGCTGTGGGCAGTGCGGTCGCAATGAATGAACATCACATTTTTTTCAAGCTCAAATTTTACATCCGGGTCCGACATATTCCGGTTGCTTGCGGTGCAAAGCCAGATATCCGGATAGACTTTTCTGACTTCCCGGGCAAGATAGTTGACAAATTCGGCGTTCAGCGGGAAAAATGTTCCATCTTCCTTTTTCCGTTTCTGACATGGGGCACATTCACAAAGATCGTTGGGGTTATCTTCGTAGGCAACACCATAAAGTGTCGGCGGATTATCCGCATATTTTTTGCGTTCCTTTTTTATGCTGGCAAGGAGTTCCTTTAATGCCACCTGCCAGACTTCCTGATTGGTCAAACAGAGATTGCCCCGGAAACGCCAGTCCCGCTGACCGTTGGCGCGCATGGAATAATATTCCGGATGGGTTTTGAAATACTTTTTCGGAGGCACCAATTTATAAAATGTGTGCATCCGGGGGATGAGCTTGCTTTCCCGTGCCAGCGGAGTTATCCGGTCTTCTGTTGACCAGGACATGCGGTTGATCCGGTGAAAAGCGTGCCACTTTTTCTGGGTATCGGGGTTAAAACAGCGATCCAGCAGAGAATAGATCTTCCGGTCAGTTACATCGGGTTTCTGGACTTTTTCAAAATCTTTGACAACTGGATCGGAGTTTTTGGGGTATACAGCACAATCCCCCGCCAGAGAATAAACTCCAAACTTTGTCTGCAAAAATGTGGATACGGCAAAATCGGTACCGGTGGGAGTGCCGCCAACGAGGATAACCTTGCCGTTTCCTGCCTGCATTTTAAATTGCTGGGGTTCCATTTTTTTTACATCGATCCCGGCGGCTTGGGCAGCTTTGGTGTTGCCGATATAAATTTTAACGCCGGATGCAGGAGCCTGACTTTCCGGAAAAACCTTGTAACTTCTGCAGGTCATCTTTTCCAGAGCCGTTTTCATATCTTCGACTGCCACAGTTTCCCGGCCCTTCAGGGTATCCGGGTGAACGATCACGGCGTTTTGCAGTTTTACATCGGCAAACACTGCGGCGGTGGTACAGCAAAGCAGCATAAGTAAAAGTTTGATTTTTGTCTGCATAATAGCACTCTCCTACATCAAAGTTATTTGTTGGTCTTATTGTTTATATAAAGTGCGTCAAATCCGCTTATGAGCAACCGGTCAAGGTGTTCCACATGACCATCCCACATAAGATAATTGGAGCCGGTTTTGTGAAAATACCGGGAGTGGCCCATATCGGTCGGCTTTAATTTTTTATCTTCAGTTGAAAAATGATAGGCTTGTGATGCCTGAGTATGGCCGCTGCGCATGCCATCTCTGCCAAACTCCATAACCGTAACCATTTGCGAAGGAGAAACTTTAAGGTTGTTAGCCAGTCCATAAGTAGGATTGGCTCCATTGGGGACCCACGCATCTATAACGCCGGAAGCATTGCGTTCGTTGATTTGCGGCATGGCAACAACATTGGCATCGTAAGTACGCCAATATGCCCGATGAGCTTGCATACTTTCGCTTCTGGAGTTGTCTGCCGGGCATTTCAGGTGCAGCCAGTCGCCAATTATTGATTTCATGATCTTACCTTTTTGGGGATTGTCAGCCCATAAAAGTGAATACCAGGTGTAATTGGGATAAAAACGGTTGGCACTGTATTCTTCCACCAGATGAAAAGCCACCGGCAGCCGCCCATGGTCGCCTTCGTATCCGGCAAGAGCTATGCCGACTTGCTTTAAATTGCTCATACACGATGCTTTCTGGGCAGCATTCCGTGCCGAAGAAAGAGCCGGCAAGAGCATTGCCGCTAAAATGGCAATGATAGCAATTACCACCAGAAGTCGGATCGTAGCCATGTCGTTCTGTGGGCCAAGGAGTTGCTGCTTGCTGTTGTCTTCCTAAGACCGCTTGGCCTCCGACTTAAATTGCTCATACACGATGCTTTCTGGGCAGCATTCCGTGCCGAAGAAAGAGCCGGCAAGAGCATTGCCGCTAAAATGGCAATGATAGCAATTACCACCAG
>JAZSHD010000119.1:0-17673 GCA_045533055.1 Victivallaceae bacterium
CCTTTTGCTGGATCGGTCCTTTTCCCCTCCTCAACTTGTCACGGCGTCGCCTCCGGCGAAGACGGAACTCCACCCCCTTTTTCCAAACCTTTTCCCCGCATTTATCTATTTGCTCTGCAAATAGATAAATGCCATTCAAGTTTTAAAAAAGTTCCAATACAAAAGTTGATCATAAAGATTTTTACTGACCTACCCGTATTGGGAACAGAGCCAATCATAAAGATTTTTACTGACCTACCCGTATTGGGAACAGAGCCAATCATAAAGATTTTTACTGACCTACCCGTATTGGGAACAGAGCAAAGTTTTATTACCAGCCTTCGCTAATGGCAGTTGTGATTTTTCTGGCAGCTTCGTAAGCAGCTTGCCGCACTGCCTTTAAACGGCCGCTTTCCACATCAGCACCGGCCTGAAAACGTATTTCTCCATCTTTCATGCCTTGCAGCAGCGGTTTGCCCCGGCCGGGAATAACGAGCTTATAACTTACACTTATCCACACCCGCCATTCGTCCGGCCGGTATTCAAGCTGATCGTTGACCGTAGCACGGGTCGCTTCGCCGAAAGCAATATTTTCTACTGTAATATACAAGATGGCATCCGCCCGCCGCAGGTCAGAGAGTTTGTAAGTACCGTCTTTCATGATAGCTTCGGTCATCATCATACGCATATCCGAAGAAGCATTGTAAATTTCGGTTTCGTTGATAACCGGAGCTACAGCGATGCTGTCCAGCTGCGGGTGTTTGGTAAAACCGATCCTGTAACCGCAGCCGCCAAGCATAACTGCCAATAATAATGCACAAAAAAGCGTGCTGAACACCCGGGTCATTATTTTTTCTCCTTCTTTATATTAAGATCGTAAATCGGCAGCAGAAATTTGCCGTTGCTGTTTTCCGGAGCCAGCAGAAGTTTCCGCTCCTCCTCCGGAAATTTAAGCGTTTCGTATTTGGGATATTCCGGAGCAGCTGCCGGAGCGACCTTTTCCGGAAAGTATGTTTTATCGAGCTTAGTCAGCAGTTTTTCGCTTTCCGCAGCGGTTTGAGTATCCGGGAAACGCCGCATGACTTCCGTCAAATAAGCCGCCGCCGGTTCATCTCTGCCCTCCCGGTGATAAAATTCAGCAATATTGTGCAGCCTTTTAGCATAAGCATTGCGGGCTTTGGCTTCGGTGTGTTTGATCCACTCATTTTCGGTCAAGTGCGGATACTTTTCTTTGAATTCCCGGAAAATCGCCATCGCTTCGTCAAAGTGCTTGCCGTCGCCGTCACCAGCCAAAGACATTTCGCTGAATGCGTTGCCCAGCTCCAGCATGGCGTATCTGGCAGCATCGGTTTCCGGGTAGATACGGATGATCTCTTTAAGCAGTTTGAGTGCTTTATCGGTTTTATTCTGTTTCAAATACCGCACAGCCAACCGCAAACGGGCATTGGCCCCGGAGGGAGCAAAAGGTGCATGTTTAAGGGCTGCTTCGTAAATTTCAAACATCCGGTCTTTATCGGTCAGCCAGGGTATGAAACGCAAACTCCAGAACGCCGGATCGGCGTAACCGTGAAAATAAGCATCGCCCAGAGCGTACTCCCGATCAACCAGAGCTTTGTAATCCATGTAACCGGGGTAACGGCGGATGATTTTTTCAATAGCTTCAAACTCTTTGCCCCGGTATCCTGCCTGGCGGTAACTTTCCACTTCACGCAAAGCAGCTTTCAGCTTCAACTCAACACTGTCGGCCTTATTTTCCGCTTCGGCAAAAAGTTCAGCGGCATCCACATAATCCTTACTGTTGAACTCTTCCAATGCCTTGCTGAAGATAGCTGAACTCTCTGCATCATCGGCATAAACCTTTCCGGCAAAAAATACTGATGCCGTCAGTAAAAGCAATATCAAACGCATAGACAAATCCCTTTTTTGTCGGTTATAAGCACACTATTACATATATAATGTAACGCCAAAACCGCAAAAATACAAACATCCTTACATCTTATTTTGTATAACAGTTTGATTTAACAGCATTTTGCATGTATATTAACAGAGTGATTATTTGAAGTGCAGGGTGGAATCAGTGAGCTTAAAAAGTTTTTTTGAAAATCGTGAAAGATATTTTCTGGAGCTGATCGAAGGCAAACGCCATACGCGAGGCGACCGGATCATGCTGGGGTTTCTCTTTGTGGCTTCCCGCTTTTACCGCATGGCGGTTCAATTCCGCATCTGGCTGTATGACAAACGCTTTATCCGCAACCACGCCATCGGCTGTCAGGTAGTGAGCATCGGCAATGTCAGCTGCGGCGGCACCGGCAAAACTCCGGTGGTGGAAGTTTTTGCCAAAAGTTTGAGCAAGCAGGGCAGAAAAGTTGCCATTTTAAGCCGGGGCTACCGCAGCAAAGAACAGCGGAGCTTTTTCCAGAAAATCCAAGGATTTTTCAGCACCCGCAAGCGGGAAGTCATGCCGCCCAGGGTGGTTTCAGACGGGCGTGATCTGCTGCTGCAAAGCGATGCTGCCGGCGACGAACCATATATGCTGGCATCAAATCTGAAAGATGTAGCTGTTCTGGTAGATAAAGACCGGGTCAATGCCGGACTTTACGCTATTGATGAGTATGCCACTGATACCTTGATCCTGGACGACGGATTTCAATATCTCCGGCTCAAAGCACACATCAATATCGTATTGGTAGACTCCACTGCCCCCTTCAGCAATCACCATGTTTTGCCCAGAGGGGTCTTGCGGGAACCGATCAAAAACATCCGCCGGGCAGACTACATATTTTTAACCAAATCAAACGGCGGCAGCCATTTGCGGCATCTGAAAACCTTTATCCGCAAACATAACCGCCGGGCAGAAATCATTGAGTGCTGCCACAAACCCATGTATCTGGAGCGGGTCTTTATACGGGGAACACAACAACCGTTGACCGACTTGAAAAACTGCAAAGTTGCCGCTATTTCCGCCATCGCCAAACCGGAAAGTTTTGAAGCTTTTCTCAAAGATTACGGAGCAAATATCGTACTTAAGGCCCGTTACGCCGATCATCACCGCTACACCGAACAGCAGATCCTTGACTTTGTAAAGCAAGCCAAAGCCGCCGGAGCAGAAATGATCGTAACCACCGAAAAAGATGCTGTCAGAATTCCCAGAATTTTAAGAGAAGATATAAACTTCTACTTTCTCCGGGTGGAAATCGACATTTTAAGCGGTCAGGAAAACTTTGACCAGTGTATCCGCCGAATCTGTTTTATTTGAGGCGGGCGATCTTGCGGCATCTGGCGAGCCTTGACTGCACAGAGATTGCCGGAGCAAAATCGTCTACCGGCTGCCGCATAGTACTCCCAGTATTCATAGTATTCCCAGCCATTAAGCACAAACTGCTATTGCCCGCAGCAGTCAAGGCCCGGCAGGTGCCGCGAGCTTAAGCGTGTGGCGGGCAAAATCGCGTGCAGATGCCGGGTTTTGACAAGATGCGAGTAAGGGAGTGTACTTTTGTACTCGACCGAGGGAGTATCGCAGTCAAGGCCCGGCAGGTGCCGCGAGTTTGTCCGCCATGTTGTAACATTCGACTGCTCTTTTGGGATCAGCAGGAGAGCCTTGACCCATTTCTGCCATTATCCCCAAATTTCTCCAGCTGGCGGCATAACCTTTAGCTGCTGCCCGCTCAAAATATTTTTTGGAGAGCTGATAATCCGGGGTGGATAACTTGAAATAGTATACCCCCATTCGGTGCAAAGCGGGTGCAAAGTTGAATTTTTCGGCGGCGGTGCGGTAATTTTCCAGAGCTTCCAGCTGGCGGTCGTGCTGCATAAGCCAGTCGCCGTAATTGACCAGACCTTCGGTATCCTGCAAAGCGGCGGCTCTCCGATAGTAAATACCGGCTTGAGCGTCGGCGTCGAGGTTGTTTTTATCTTGGGAGAATTGTTTTTCCCGGATGTATCCTAAAACGGTGAATGCTTTGGGATAGTTCCGACTGGCGGCTTGCTGTAAAAATTTCTCGGCAGCGGCGATATCGGTTTTGCCTGCAATACCGTTCACCAGCAGAAGAGCTAAATTGGTTTGAGCTTCGCAAATACCCTGTTCGGCAGATTTTTTGTAAAATTCTTGAGCTAAAAGCAGGCTTTTTTTGACGCCTTTGCCTTTTTCGTAAAGCTTGCCTAATTCCAGCTGTGCCAGCGGGTGCCCGCCGATGGCGGCGGAGTGGAAATAGAGTGCCGCCTGCGAATAATCTGCTTCGGGGGGCATAAGTGATAATTTGCCCAGTTCATAAGTTGCGGAAATGGAGCCGTGCAGCGAGGCTCGGATCAAATTCACATAGATCATTTCGGATCGATTGGCAGTTTTGAGTTTGCCGCTCTGATAAAGTCTTGCCAAGCTGTAATAACTTTCGGCGTGGCCCATTTGACCGGCAAATTCAAAATCAACAGCAGCAATTTGATAATCGCCCCGGTTGGCGGCGGCAAGAGCTTTTTTGTAAAGCTGTTGAGCTTCATCGCCCCGCACAAACAAAAAGAGTATGACGGCAACCGGCAAGAGGATCACCGGGGTCAGGATTATATACAGTAAAAGGAAGCTGGGTTTATTTTTACTCATTGTGCATAGACTTTCAGCTCTGAAAAGTTATCTATGTAGAAATCGGCTTTTTCGTTCAGCTCCACACCGTAACCATAGTTGCAGAAAATACTTTTGCACCCGGCGTTGCGACCGGCACCGAGATCGGTGTAATTATCGCCGACCATCACGCAGTCTTTCATCTCAAATCCCAGTCGTTTGGCGGCTTCCCACAACAGATCCGGTGCCGGTTTCAGGGGGAAACCTTCGCCGTTGCCGAAAATCAGATCAAGATGACCGGCAAGATCAAGTTTTTCCAATATATCCACTGCCGCTGTGGTGTATTTGTTGGTAACAACAACAGTTTTACAGCCTTTTTGCCGGAGATATTTCAAGGTTTCGGCAACATTTTCGTAAACTTTGGTCAACACTACCGTATGCTCAAGGTAATAGTTACGCATGAGATCAAGGGCAGTATCAATATCTTTTTCGGTGGCAGCCGGATCCATTTCGGCAAAGTTTTTTACGATCACATCCCGCATACCGTTGCCGATAAGTGTTTCCATCTTTGCCCGATCCACCGGGGGGTAGTTGAATTTGCTCCGCATGTAGTTGAAAGCGGTGGTCAAATCGTCCACCGAATCGATCAAAGTGCCGTCAAGATCAAAGATAAAGCATTTGAATTGCTCTTTCATACTTTATTCCCCCCGGTTGAGTGCGGCAAATCTTATGGCAGTTATTTCCGGCAGACGGGCAAAAGCGTCAAAGCCCACTCCGTCGCCCCTGCCGTGGTCGGCAATATAGTGATAATACCCCAAACCGCCGATCATGGCGGCGTTGTCGGTGCAATACGCCGGACTTGCCAGCTGCAAATTAACATTTTTCGGACAATCCGCTGCCAACCGCTCCCGCAAACTTGCGTTGCAGGCCACGCCGCCGGCGGCAATAAGGGTTCTGGCTCCGAAATCCTTGACTGCTTTGATGGCCTTCCGTGCCAGAACATCCACCACCGCTTCCTGAAACGAGGCGGCAAGATCGCTCAACAGCTCAAGTTCAATAGGCTCATCGTTCCGCAAATCGAGTTTTTCCAGCGTATAGAGCAAAGAAGTTTTTATGCCGCTGAAACTGAAATTGTAGCGGTTTTCTTCGCTTAACGCCTTGCCCGCTGCTCCGGTGAGGGGGCGGGGAAAGTCAAAGCGTTTTTTATTGCCGTTGACCGCCGTTTTCTGCATGATGGGCCCGCCGGGATAACCCAGCTTCAGCAATTTGGCGGCTTTGTCCAGGGCTTCTCCGGCGGCGTCGTCGATGGTGTAGCCCAAATGGCGGGCGTGGCCGTCGGCATGGAGCAAAAGTAAACTGGTGTGACCGCCGGAAACCACCAGTGCCAGCATGGGGTAGGATTCTTCCTTATCCAATAACGCATGAGCTTCACTTCCGAGAAACGCTCCGTAAATATGTCCGGCAAAGTGGTTTACGCCGTAAAGCGGCTTGCGGTGCTTGAGTGCCAGACCTTTGGCAAAGTTCACCCCCACCAGCAGTGCCGGGATCAACCCGGGGCCTTGAGTTACGGCAATGCCGTCAATATCAGCCAAACTGACATTGGCAGCAGCGAGTGCTTCATCCAACACCCGGGGGAACGCACTCAAGTGTTCCCGGGCGGCAAGTTCCGGAACCACTCCGCCGTGGGCGGCATGGCGGGCGATTTGCGAAGCCACAGCACTGGAAAGGACTTCCACACCGTCACGGACAACGGCACAGGCACTTTCGTCGCAGCTGCTTTCGATACCCAGAATAAGCGTCATACAGTATAAAACCTCATGCAAAATTGTTTTAAAATACTCTTCAAGGTATCAATATACCATATATTGCAAGAAAAACAATATTTTATCCGGCTTTGCGGCTTGATTTTTTCAACTTTATGCTGTAACTTTTATCAAGACAAAAAATTTCTCTCAAAAATGGAGTCTTCTTAATTTTGAGTACCGGTACAGTCAATCAGCGTATGCAGCTTGTTTTTTGGGCGATTTTTTCACTATTGCTGGGGGCAAGCTTTGTTTTTTACGGCTTTGTCGTCTTTGGCTGGCTGGTAACGGTGCTGCCCTGGGCTTTGAGTATCAGCGGGATCGTTCTGCTTTTAAGCGGAGTACCCCGCAAAAGCCGCCGCAGGTACTTCAAGATCGTGTTGGGTGCAGTGATTTTTTGCGGAGGAGCAGCCCTTTTCCGCTGGGCAGAGTGGCGGGACGGAGTTTTGTGGTATATTTTTGTCGGGTATCTGATTTTTTCGGCATATCAAACCATGCGTGCGGCACGGCTGCCGGGGGTGGAACGGCATGCATTTGCCCGCTATATCGGCGGTGTTACGGTGTGGGGATTTGCCGCGTTGCTTTTGTTCATGCCCCGTTCGGGACTCTCTGACGCTTTGCAGCTGCTGGGAGCTTTTGCCGCTGCCTGGGGATTGTATCAGCTGCTGCTGCCGCCGCCTGACCGGGATTGAATCATTTATTGATCATCAGCATGACTTCGGGGAAAACCACCATTTGCATTATGGTACTTACAGCATAAATACCTACTGCCAGCTTGATGGGTCTTTTCCGGGCACCAGTGGGGGCAAGCACTGCCAATGCCGAAAAAACCAGCACGGCAAAAACATGCAGAACAAATTGCCCCATAAGCACATAAAATAAAAAGTTTTTCACAAAGTCAGCCGATAAATATTTGCATACGCCCAGCAACACCATTACCGTAAAAGCGGCAGTGGCAAAAAATGCACCACGGGCAAGGTCATTGAGGGTCTTCAAATCTTTTTCAGTGCAGAGCATTCGTTTTTCTTCGGGTATCAATCTGAAAAAAAATGCCAGAGCCGGCAGCAGAAATGTTCCTGTGACTGCCGCTGACGGGGTTTTGAAACTCAATAGCCAAACCAGAAAAAACCATAAAGCTCCCATGATACAGGTCATTGTCAAAATATATTTGGCAAAGTGCAAATCTCTGATATCCATAAAAAAAAATCATCCTTGAATATTTCTTTTGAAGTTATTTTATGTTAAGATAACCTGAAAATGCGGTTTTGTCAAACTTTGCATAGGAGAGGGGCAAAAAAATTGATTATTTTAAAAAATCAATTTGCAAAATCAAAATAGCCCGTGTATATTCAAATTGAATTGCAATTTCAACAAGGTCTTTTTCATGATCAAATCACAGGAAAAAATGGTTGCCGACCTGCTGCGGGATATTCTTTTCAACGGGGAAATACCGCCGGGGGAGAAACTGCCCAGCGTGCTGGAACTTGCCAAACGCTTCGGAGTCAGCGGCAATACCATCGTTAATGCCACAGCCATACTGCGTGCCGAAGGGTTGGTCAACACCAAGCGGGGCAAAGGGATATTTTCGGCAGTGGGGCCCTTGCGGGGCAGAGTCAAAACTGCGGCGGAAAAAACTCCGGAAAAAGCCCCAAAAGTCCGCACACCTGAATTGGAGATAGTTTCCGGCTACGGCAGCTTCGGCTGCTGGATGAGCAAACGCAAAGTCATCAACCTTCTGACCGACGATCACACCCAGTGGCAGTTGAGTGTCTGGGACGGAATGGCTCAACAGTTCATGCAGGAAAATCCTGATGTAAAACTGCGTATCCTCACCGGTAGTGATCAGTGGGAGCTGGACGATATAGATTTGTATATCGGTGGAGAATCCAGCATCCGGGAGCTGGATGTGCGGCACAATTTCAGCATGGGCCTGGATACGCTTAAAGAGTTCACGCTGCCGGATTACAGTAATTTTACCCTGACGCCGGAAAATTGCGGCTCCAGTGCCAGCGGTGCCGTGCTGCCCATCGGGTATGTTCAGCCGGTACTTTTGACCAATAAAGAATTCAAGGGCCCCAAACAGGAATGTGATTGCGTGCTGGATTTTCTTGCCGCTGCCGACGAACTCAATAAAGGCAAGTTCCAGTATCAGCTGTGGGCGGGGCGGTCATTGCTTTACAACATCGGCTGCCGTTTGGGTTCCGGCGATTTGATCGAAGAGCTTTCCATGCACCAAAAAGAGTTGGCCGAATTGCAGAATTATGCGGCAAAAGGTCAGCTTATCTGGCACCATACAATGTCCAGCAAAGCCAGTGAACCCTTTAATTTCCTTAAAGCCGCCGGGGCGAAGGTTTGTGAAGCTTCGCCGCTGGCTCAAGCCATGCTGCCGCAAAAAGATGTAAAACTGCTTGATTATCCCGGCAGAAAACATTTTTCGCCCATTCCTGTAATAGCGGTAGTCAACAGCCGCACCCATTTTCCGGAAGAGTGTCTGCGGGTGATAAAATATCTGTTGCAGGATGAGTGTCAGACCCGGCGGCATAAGGGGCTTTATGTATCGCCCTTGAAAAATGCTCCGGCAGAACAGCTGGAATTCTGCAATCAGAACGAAATGGAACGCTCCCGTGCTATCGGCATGATATGTTGGGAATTTTTCTATTTCCTGACCGGCAAGACCCGGAATTTTGATACATTTATTACCGCTTGTAATAACAAGATAAAGTATATGCAAAACATAGAATAAAGCAACCAAGGAGGAATGTATGCAAATTGTAACAAGAGCAGGTTCTTTCGGGAACACCGGAAAGAAAACCATGGTTTTCACCTTGATCGAACTTTTGGTGAGTAAAACTTGTCAAATAGGTGTTTTGCCGTTGTATTACCTCAAAAAAATCTATAAAAACAACACATCCTTACGCCCGGCAGGCCGCACTTCACGCAGTTTTGACAATTGTCAAAACTGCTCTTCACACCTTCACATCTTCACTCGATCAGCGTTCACGCTGATCGAACTGCTGGTGGTGATCGCAATCATCGCAATTTTGGCAGCCATGCTGCTGCCGGCACTTTCCGCAGCCAGAGAGCGTGCCAAAGATGCCAACTGCAAGAGCAATTTCAAGCAAATCGGTCTGAAATGGGCGTTGTACTGGGATGATTACAATGGTTATTGCCCGGACAACGGAAGCATCCTTTTCCCGGCTAAACTCCTGGAAGCTTATTCTTATGAAAATGAAAATGCCACCGGCACAGCCAGGTATGTAAATTATGTTTGCCCATCGGAAGCTGATATCGGCTCATACTCCTATACCACCAATTACTGGGTGTTCCCCTGTGCTTCGCCCCGGAATGACCCCGCTCAAGTTGGTTCTTATCCGGTAGGGGCGTTGAATGTTTACAGCATGCCGCACCCGGATAAGCACCTGATAACCATGGGAACAGAAAAAGGCAAACCAACCGTAAGTTCTTATCAGAACTACCCGAATCGTTTCCGCCACAATGGAGCGGTCAACGAACACTATCTTGACGGGCATGTGGAAGGGCACACCATGCAGGAATGGGCAAATATCGCCAAAGACGGCAAAAATTACAACCGGTATTGGAAATTTTATTTGAAATAAGCAATCAACATTCAAACTGTAAGGATAAATAAAAAATGAAAAAATCTGCTGCAATCATCTTTTCGCTCTGCACTGTGGCATTTGCCGCAACTGCCGATGACGCCAACCTTTTGAAAAACGGCAACTTTGCCCGGGGCAAAACCAACTGGGTTACGGTGGGAACCGTTGCCGAAGAAGCCAACGGCGGCGTGCTGACCTTGGGCGGCAAAGCCAACCGGGCGATCAGCCGTCAGGTGATCAAAGTGGAAGAAGGTGCAACTTACAAAGTTTCCGCTAAAATAACTTCCAACAAAAGAGTTCAGATCCTGCTGGGCGTTATTCCCATGGGCAGACAGAATTACGAAATGTATTACCGCCACAGCTCCGGTGCCAAGCCCGAAACGCTCACCGAACTTGCCGAAGCCTATGTAAAAGGCAGCAACACAGTGGTTCTCAAAGATAATCCTGCATGGAAAAACGGCAATATCGTTTTCAACGCCAAAGCAGATATGAGCGATCTGCCCAACTACGAAATTATCAACTTCCAAAAGTTTGAACGCAAGGACGGCAAGATTTACCTCACTCTGGCCAAAGGCTACAAACGCAATTTTGCCGCCGGAACCAAAGTGCGTCTGCATGTGGATGGTGCCACTTATCCTTATTTGGCTAACCTCCGCAAAGAATTCCCCGGGGCAGTCGATGCTGCGGGCACCATCGGCAAAGACGGCAAGAATAAATTCCCCGCCGGAACCGTGGGGTTCAAAACACTGATCCTGATTCCCGGCAAACCGGCTGCCGATTTGAAAGTGGAAGTGCGGGATGTAAAAGTCGAAAAAGTTGCCCCCGCAGCCAAATAATCATTTTTTGAGGTAAAATCATGAAAAATTTATTCCTGGCAGGAGCGTTACTGCTTTCTGCAATGCTCCCGCTTTGTGCCGATGTTATACTGGCACCCGACTTTGCGGCAAAGAAAATCGACTATGTGAACAGTGCCGGTAAAAAACTTTATGGCGATATAACCAGCGGCAAAGCTCACTTTACCCAAGGCGGCATCGAGCTGAAAAATCAGGGTTTATATTACGAGGCCCATAAAGTAATAAATCTGAACAACGGCACCCTCTCTTTTGATATAGAGCCGTTGAACTTTGCCGGCGGTAAGTGGAAATCCGATCAGAGCAGTTACATAACCTTGTTTTCCGTTTCCGGCGACAGCGGCTTTACCCAGCTCTGGCTCTATTTGTACCCTCACGCCAACCAGCTTTGCTTTTACAGCTGGGATAACAACCGTACCACCGTTCAGGCCCGGGGCAGCTTGAAAAAAGTCCCCAAAGCCATGACACTCAAACGCAAGACCCGGATCGTCTGTACCTGGGATCCGCAATTCATCCGGCTTTATGCGGACGGTGTGGAGATCGCCCACGCTTCTTACGGTCTGGGTTCTGACCGCGTTGCCGGCGAAGATATGCTCATACGCTTTATGCCCCCAACTTATATGAACCCCAAAAAGACCAAATATCACAGCCGTATCAGCAATCTTTATATAACCGACAACACCAAAACCGCTGCCGAAGTCAAAGCCGAATTTACCGCCAGCAAAGTCAAGGCAAGCGATGTATTGAACTTGAGTTCCATCTCTATACCCCAACTTAAATCAATTCCGGTGATCGACGGCACTGCCGCCCCCGGCGAGTGGGCCGATGCGGCAAAAGTACCTCTGCAGAAGCAGAACGAAAAAGGCTTGCTGGACAGCTCCATAGCCGCCACCGTTCAAGTCAAGCATGGTTCCGGCAAACTTTATGTGCTTTTTGATGTGCCCACTGTGCAGAAAGCCATCCCCACCGGCAGGGCCGATGTTTTCGATCAGGAGGTCTACCGGGGCAGTCTGGTGGAGGTTTATTTGCGGAAAGTCGGCAGCACCCGCAACGATTTTTATCAATTTACCGTAGCACCTCACAACGGTTATTCGGTATTGACGCCCAATGCCAAGTTTAAAAATATACCCTTTGAACACAAGGCAAAAGTTTTCAAAGATAAATACCAAGTGGAAATGGCCATCGACTTGAAGTCGGTGGGTATGCAAGGTTTGGAAAAACTGCTGATGAACTTCGGCTTGCACCTCCACGAACGGGATGACATTGCCCAGTTCGACCGCTGGATAACCTGGAGCGGCCGCGGGGGCCGGGTCAGCTTTGCCCACCAGTGCGGCGAAGTGACCCTGGCAAAAGATAATGCAGCATCGCAGCTGGAAGCAGTCAGCAATGTCAATTACGGAACATTGACCTTCAGACACACAGTCAATGTTCCGGCAACGGCAGAACTGACTTTGCGGGATGGTTCAGCCAAAGTAATGGTACAGAAAAAGTTTGCTGATGCGGGCAAAATCAGCCTCAACGAAAAACTCAACTGGATCGGCGGCGGATTCTTTGATTTTCAAGTTACGGATAAAGCCGGGAAAAAACTCAACGCCTATTCCGGAAAACTGCTGATCAAAGAACCCTTTGATGTAACTTACCGAACCTTCCCCAGTGCCGGAAAAATCGAATTTGCCATAGATGCCAACGGTTTGGGCAAAGCAGCAGCAAAGAATCTCAAGTTCACAGCTGAATTGACCGCAGGCAAAAAAGTTTACAGCCAAACTGCAGTCAAACTCTCCGCCCTGCGCAGCACAGCTGATTTGAAATTGCCGGAACTCAAACCCGGCAAGTATAACATGCTTCTTACCCTCACAGACGGCAAAGCTGTTTACCGCAAAAATGTGGAATTCATCCGCCCCGACGATGAGTTTATCCGCAACCCCAAAGGTATGGAAAGAGTGATCCCGTCGCCCTGGGGCAAGATGAGTTACAAGTCAGATAAATTGCAGGGTAAATTCTTTGAATACACTTTCAAAGCCGATTCGCCTTTCCCGGCAAAAGCAGAAAAACTGGGCAAAACCATCCTCACCGGCAGCGAGCTGGAACTGGTGGTCAACGGCAAAAAACAAATTTTGCAGCACAAAAACTGCAAAGTTCTGGAAAATGCCCCCGACAAAGTGATCACCAGTGGCGAACTGGTCTGCAAAGATGCTCCGGTCAAGGTAACTTACCGCTGCACAGCAGCTTACGACGGCTTGCTCAAGTATGACCTCAAGCTGGTTCCCGCCCGGCCGGTAACGGTCAACCGTTTTGCCTGGTCAGGTTCGGTGGTGCCGGAAATGGCAATATACTGCCTTGATTTGAATAAATCGCCCACCTTTGCCGAAGAGTATTTTACCCCCAAAAGCACCCGTTACCGCACCTGTTACACAGCATGGGTGACCGGCTTACAGTACGGATTTACGGTCTTTACTGACAACGATGCCAACTGGTACGGCAATGATTCCAGGAGTTATCTTCTGTTGGATAAATCGCCTCAACGCACCGTATTGACCGCCGAAATGATCGCCAAAGATGTCAAGATCACCCGCACCATACCTTATGTGCTTGCCATGATGAGCACTCCCGGCAAGCCGCCCCGTTCCGACTGGCGGCAGACTTACAGCGGCGTACCCGCCAAACCCAACACCGGCGGCACCTATTACCGCACCATCGGCTGGGGGCACGAACGGAACATGTTCCGCTGGTACCGCTGGATACTGCTTACCCATTTGTGGAACCCCGAAGCAGCAGAAAAACGCGTGGCGTATTTCAAAAAACGCGGCACCTATTCAGTGCCTTACTGCTGCGGCAACATCATGCCCGACAGCAACCCCATTTACAATTATTACGGCCACGAATGGCGCCGCAGTGTCAAAGGCAGAATTTTGCCGCCATGCGAACAGGGCACCGACCTTGACGGCGTAATGTTCTACGGCGGGATACCCATTTGTTGCAACAATCAGGGGTTTGCCGATTACATGACCCATTACACCAACGAGTATCTCAAAAAGTACGACCTTTACGGCTTGTATCTGGACTTCGGCGGAGCGTATCCTACGGATACACCCTACAAAGATACCGATTTGACCGAGTATCTTGAACCGGGCAAAAAGGTCACTGCCCGCAATCTGTTCGGATTGCGTGATCTTTATGAACGCTTACGCAAGATCATTCAATCCCACGGCAAAGATAAGATCCTCTGGATCCACGAGTGGGATCGCTATCACCCGGCATTTACCAGCTTTGCCGATTTGATCTACCCCGGCGAAGAGTTCATGCACCGCATCCGGGTCAACCGCCGGGTCTACGGCGAAGAAACGCTTCTTGCCCAATGGCAGGCAGCATACAGCAGCAATGTTCACGGTGCCTCGGTGCAATTCCTGACCCAGTACCGCTACTACCGGGAACCCATCCACAATCTGAAAAAGAGTGATAAAGAAAAAATCGACTTTGCCCGGGATCTGATGACCATGGTATTGCTCCACGATATAACCATGTCCGATACCTTTACCGGCAAGTGGCATTTGCTCTGGGATCAGCTCGAAATGAAAAAAGCTGACTTTACAAGCTACTACACCAATGTACCGGTCGTGACCGATAACGCTGCAGTAAAAAGTGCCATGTATACCTGGAAAGACCGGAAAACTGCCGTGCTGATTTTGGGCAACACCACCAACAAAAATCAGGTGTGCAAGGTCAACGATTCCAAGCTCAAGCTGAAAAGTCTGGCAAAAGACCTTTTCAACAACCAAACAGTTGATTTGAGTAAAGAGATAAAATTCCGGGATTTTGACTTCCTCGTACTGGAAGTAACTCTGGAAAATTAAGTAAATCAAACAAGTCAAACTCCCTTTGGCAATAACGCCGGGAGTTTGCTTGTGTTCAGGAGAGAAAAATGCTGAAAATAGCTATGTTGGGAGCCGGTTCCGGCTTTGTACTTTCGGTGGCAAAAGAGCTGATAGATCAGGAAATTTTTGCCGACGGCGAATTTGTGATCATGGATCCTGCAGCCGACCGGCTGGCGGCGGCGGAAGCCACAGTGGGCGAACTGTTCAAAAACGCCAAAACCGCCCCCAAACTTACTGCTGTAAGCGAATACGAACCAGCTCTGACCGGGGCAAATTATGTAGTGACCAGCTGCGAAAAAAACCGCTACGCCAACTGGGTCAAAGATTTACGGATCCCCGCCAAGTATGGTGCATGTCAGGTCAAGGGCGAAAACGGCGGCCCCGGCGGACTTATCCACGGCATGCGGAATATTGCCATGTTCCGGAATATTGCCAAAGATATGGAAAAATTCTGCCCCGATGCGTGGCTTTTAAACTTTACCAACCCCATGAGCATAATCTGCACCTGGTTCAAAAATTACAGTCCCATAAAAACGCTGGGCTTCTGTCATCAGGTACACGGCTCTTTCGGCTTGATCGCCGAACAGCTGGGCATGCAGCCGGGGGATCTGGAAGTCATCACCGGCGGAGTGAACCACTTCAACTGGCTGATGGATATCCGCAAAAAGAACACCAATCACAGCTGCATGGCAGAGTTTTTACAGAAAGTCAGCGATTCAAAGTATTGGCATCAGAGTTTTCCCAACACCCCCAAACAGACCTTTACTTTGGAAATACTCAAAACTTTCGGAGCATATCCGGTAGGTTACGACGACCACATCATCGAATATCTGCCATTCTTCTACGAGCCCGAGGAGTGGGCGGAACACGGCTTTGAATCCCTTGCAGATACCTACGAATATATGGCAGCAAACAAACAACACACGCTGGAAACCCAGCGGCTCCTGGGCAAAGAGTTTGTCAAGCCGCCTTTTCCGGTGGATCCGGATCACCCTTATTACGCCGAAAATCCCTGCAAAGTGATCCACGCTCTGGAAACCAACACCCCCACTTATTTTGACGCTATAAATATTGTCAATAACGGGGCGATAGATAACCTGCCCGCCAACGCCATTGTGGATGTTCCGGCATTGGCAGTAGGCGGCGAAGTCCGTTCCATCCATGTCGGCAAGCTGCCCACAGCTCCGGCAGAACTTTGCCGCCGTCAGATAACGCTGCACGAAATGATCGCCGAAGCCGCCGAATTTCGCAGCGACTCGCTGGCAGTGCAGGCTCTCTGTCTTGACCCGTATGTGCGGAGCATAACCGCCGCCCGCAACATCTGGGCAGAGTTCAAAGAGGTCTACGCCGGAGAGCTGGATTGGCAATAAATTTGCATTATATGAAAAATTGCTGTATATTATGCAGTGTTTTTCTTAAATAAAGGAATGAACTATGTTTGATCTGCAAAAGTTTGTCGGGGTAAAGAGTTACTCTTTCCGTACTATCAAAGATAATGTAGAGTGTGCCCAAGCCATCCGTTACTGCGAAAGTACCGTGGTGGATCTGTCGGCAGCCCATGTGAATTACGATGAACCAGATACCTGGGCAAAGGTGGTCAGCGATTATGCTGATAACGGCGTAAGCATTGCCGGACTGGGTGTAGTTGGCATGCGGAGCAATGACGAAGCGTGGAACCGCAAGTTTTTTGAGTTTGCCAAATTTGCCAAAGCTCCGCTGGTCAGCATCTCGTTTGACCCCACGGATTGGGAGCTTACCGTAAAGAATGTGGAAAAACTCTCTGAAGAATACGGTATCTTGACCGCCATCCACAACCACGGCGGCTATAACTGGATGGGCAACAGCACCGCTCTCAAATATGTTTTCAGCAAATGCTCCAAGCGGATCGGTCTTTGCCTTGATACAGCCTGGTGCATCCATACTGAACGGGAAAACCCGGTAAAGTGGATGGAAGAGTTCGGCGACCGCATGTATGGTATCCACTTCAAAGACTTTGTCTGGGAACGCAACGGCAAACATGTGGACAGCATCGTCGGCGAAGGCTCGCTGGATCTGCCGGCTGTGCTGGAAAAATTCAAGGATATGGAACACATCCTCTCCGCAGTTCTGGAGTATGAAGGCCCCGAAACTGTGGAATGTACCAAAAAATCCATCGCCAACATCCGGGCGTTGTACTGAGAAACAATTTATTGATACAATCAAAGGGGCTGTTGCAAAACTTGTTGATGTCGTTTGCCAACAGCAACAAGGGCGGTCAGCCCCCGTCTTCGTTAGACTGCGCCGTGGCAAGCCCGCCTTCCCAATCCTTCCCCCCCGCTTGCCACGCCGTAAGCGAAGCGAAGGCGGGTTAAACACCGTTTGTTCAAAAAATATTTGACTTTCTCAAAAAAGCAGGTTATAGTAACAGTGTCTTTCTCATTGTGTGCGGAACCTCACGATTGAGGGTGCCTGGGGAAAGAATGTTTTAAGCTCATTACGCGTTAACCCACGATTGGGTGTGTTATGAGCTTTTTTATTTGTTCTGTTCCAAATAAGGGTCGGTACTTGAGGAGGGGGAAAAGACCTTTTGAGGAAAGGTCCTTTTCCCCCTCCTATTATGTAAAAGTCAAGGGCTGATTCCTTGTTTTTTGTTATTTTTTCTTAAATTTTTATCACAGAAATCCCATAATTTCTTAAAAATGGTGTTTTTTGACATAGTTTGAGCGTGGGTTCACTTGAAAAAAGCCACCCCCTTTTGTCAAATCCTTGTTTTTGAGTTCAAATGTATTCAAAAATAAAATTCCATTTGTTTGGGTACCGGCGGTGGCGGTTTGTTTGATTGGCTTTTCCCTTTTTCACATGCCTTCAGCACGGTTTCCAAATTCAGAAAGTTCCACAATATAGCTCTGATAAGCGTGAATAACCTGTGAAAAGAATGCTTCCACTGATGCTTCCAGGCAATAAATCTTAACAACAAATATGTCAACAAAGCCGTCCATATTTGCCATTTTACGGCATTTT
>JAZSHD010000208.1:0-11816 GCA_045533055.1 Victivallaceae bacterium
ACTGTGCTTCGCTTAAACGGCGGCAAGCCGCCTTAAAATTTACTTTCCCGCATAAAATCCACCCAAATTCTCCGCTGTAAGAGGTCAACAGACCTCTACAGGAGAAAGAAAATCACTTGAAGCACACTGCACCTTTATGCCCTCTTGCTACTAACCGGAAAATTATGCCTTTCTCCATCGAAAGCAGACATATCCCATTCCATAAGTATTGGTTCTCAAACAGGTAGTGTTATACAAAAAAGGTGTTGCCAAACTATGATGCAACACCTATCTGGAGGAAGAATTAAGAATTTTAATTATTCGTCATCGTCATCATCATCATAGTCATCGTCATAGTCCTCGTCATAATCCAACATCCATGAACCATTATCTTCGTCAAGGATTTCATTGAAGTAGAAATATTCATCCATAAGAATATATCCATATTCCAAAAGACGGAGTTTCTGGCGCATTTTTTCAATGGCTTCTTCCAGCGAGTTTCCTGAAACACAAGCTTCTACGATATTGGGATAATAAGGTTCTTCGTACGAATCTTTTTTTATAATTTCAAGCAGGTCAGTTGGAATAGCAGATTCATCAAAATCTTCTTTTCGAACGGCGTTCTGCAATACAAACGCCAATCCCGTCTCGTGTTCTTCACAAGCGTTGGTGTAGCAGAGTATTTGCAGTTTCCAAGGGGAAACCATGACTATCCCTTTACACGGCCAGTCACTATGGTTATCCTTTTGACTCAAATCCATTTTCATGGCTTTCCAAAGTTTTTCGATGTTGTCCATTATTTTCCCCTTTCATGTATAAAATTAGCTACTGGGTTTATTTACGCAACAAAAGTCTCTCCGCAACCTGTAATATAAAACATATTTAAGTAGTTGTCAACCTTTGTTTTAAAAAAATAAAAAATTCCCGGAAGTCATTATTCCGTTGTTATTTCAATATCAGGTGCAGATGTAATTAACTGCACTTGTTTTTGAGGGAAGAGGTCAAATTTTGGCAGTTGGCAGTTGACTATATCCGCATAAAAAGAGATTTGAACTCTCTGTTAATGAAATCAAGGTACAGAAACAAAAACTGCCACCCCATTTTTTTGCCCAAAAAATGGGCATTAAACTCTGCTCAAATAGCCTGATTTATTTGCCAAAATTTGCCAAATTTTATTTTTCCGAAGATACGACACCTGACGCAACACTCAAAAACGTAATATTACGATTTTGAGTGCAAAAAAAGGATTACTTTGACAATGAGCCTTCGCTGGTACATACAAAAGCATTTATTTGAGAAACTGCTGCCTTTAATACTTGCAGACCAATTTGAGCGGTAATAATATTAGGAGAAAAATTGTTTTTCAACTGCTCATTAGGATGGATGTAGTTTCTGAAGTCACGCAATTCATGACTGAATTTTTTGACATTCAAATCCAATATCTTCAGGTCAAATGCCACATCAATATAGTTGTTCAGTGTCCATAATGAAAAAGGTTTTGTCCTATTTTCCTTATCTTTAGGGGCAGATGTACTTTGATTGAATTTTTCCGGATAAGCATTTGCAAGAGCTAAAAGAATTCCTTCAAGAGTGCTTCCCATAAGAAATATAGCAGCCAAGGGCATCTTATTTGCCATTGCAATATTTATTTCTGCCATACGTCCAGAGATTATTTCGATCAGTTTAGGAGAGAATATTTTATCAGAAAAGGAAAAGTCATCATATGTGTATCCCAAAAAATCTTCTGGAGATATTGTCGTTTGCATATCGGTATCGGCAACATTACACATAGAATGGACTACTTTCAATATTTTCTGCTCAAACTCTTCCAGGAGAGTACGATCCTTTCCATATAAGATAAGAACATTGGCGGGGTCGTAAGCAAAATAAGACAGAGCAATATTCAAAGAGAAATTATGCAAAGCGATGGTATCCAATGGAATGAACTCTGCTCGGTAATAAGCATTCAAAAAATCTGTCCCAGAAGAATATGTTTTTGTAACATAACCTTCTTTTACGACAATCTCCCAGGAATTTCCACAATAAGCAATAGTCTGTTCTGGAAAGATTTCTCTTACCGCTTCCAGAAAATCTTTAATCGTATTGTAGTTATTTAAAGAAAAAGTCAGTGGAATCTTAAGTTTTGCAAGTGGCGTACTCATTGTATTTCCCTGTATATTACAATGATTTTTTCTTTGCAACAAGCAATGATTCTATGTCAATAAAAGCGTTTTGCAGATCTTCGCTGTGATAACGCTCATACATATTATAGATAAAATCTGTTATCCCGGCATCATCCCACTCCTTCAGAATTTTATCTGCACTGGAGTTTTTGTAAGCTGCGTAATTTTCCAGCAGATAAATGAAAAACACCATTTCTTTGTCAAGTTCATTCATCTCAATCCCTCCTTATATAAAGAGAGTTTCTGGGATCGCCGGTGATTTGTTCACTTTCCCACATATCAAAAACACCAACAGGGCTGAAATCCCACATTGCAAGTTGTGGATTTCTGAGCATACGATATGTTTCTGAGGAAAGAAATCTTCTTAATGCATCTTTCTGGGTATACCCGTATTTGTTACAAATCATGCGGACAACCTCTTTATCGTAGTAATCCAGCATCAAAACCATATCATCTTTTAAATTCATTTTTCAATAACCTCCTGGAATTTCAAAAACTGCAAGGCAGTTTGAGTCTTGAACGTATATTGATCGTGCAGTTTTTGAGGCAGCAACCGCCGCAGAGTTTCTGTAGCGGTATATACTTTTGCAATAAACAACCGTATTACCGGCATTGTTCTATCGTTAGCAACTGGACCTATAACCATATCCCACTTTTGATCGTCAATAGTATTATCCCGGTTGGCGACGACAAAATCCAACCATTTTTTATTTGCCTTTTCAAACTTGAGAATTTTTAACTCTGTAAGCTTTGCTTCATCAAATTCATAAACAGAGATTGTTGGCACACCAATTCCACGCCGTTCTGCAGTCAATTTAGCCCAGCGTTCAGCCTGTTCAAGACTGGATGTCAAATAAAAGCCAGTACCAAAGTCCAGCTTCCGGTCAGATACCAGAATCTGAGGTTTTTGTACAGCCATATTGCTTCCATGATATAACTTCATATTTCAGCCTTTCTCTTTATGTTGACATCTTTTCATCTTCAATATATTCTGAATTAGCTAACAAGTCAACCTGTTTTACCAATATGATTCCTCTAGAAGTTTTCGGCATTCATTTGTTATTTCAGCGGGGCAGCTTTCTTCAAATCCCTTGATCGCTTTAACTTTAGCTTCTTCGCCTGCCAAGGGAATATCCTCACGTTTCATCAAATAGAAGTTGAGAAGATTTTGAACTGCCTTTGACTCTTCATCCCACTGCGCAGGATCAAACTCATTGGTTGCAATAATGCTGTCTGCAAAACTTCTTTCACTATCATTCAGCTTTGCATAAGCCTTTCGCCATTTTTCTGTCTGACCGCTCAATTCAGCATCCCAGCGTTTAATGATGAATGCTTCTGGCATTCGTATCAGTTCTTCAAACTCTGCCTCTGAACGTCCAAACGCCTTAAAGAAAAATGTCCTGCCGCGACCGATTTTCCCATGTGTTGAATTCAAGACTGCTTGAATGGTTCTGATTGCTTTACGGGACCAGTGCGGTTGATCAATATAATCCCGATTGGTAAACCATTTTTCATCCATAATGGGATGATATTTCATTGGGAATGAGTATATGTTTATCCCCAATGCATCGCACAAATCAATGTTGATTAGCAAACGCTTGTAAAGTTCTACAGGCTTGTCACGGAAGTTGTAGAGCAGATAGTTGGACATTTGCAATATGCCGTTTTCTTTGGCAAGCCTCATAGAACGGACATAGAATTTTCGTCCAGCCCACTGATCAAATGCAATGCGTAACGGTCTGATACTGATTTCTGAAAGTTTTGCCATCTTTTCAGGAGTGACCAAACGGGCATCCATCCCCTGGTTAAAGTCCACAAAACGTACGATCGGTACCTTATGCTGTTTCTTTTTATATTCATCTTTGATTAAATCGTAAACAGCGATGATATTTTCTTTGGTTGCAGTATAATCATGCAGCAATCCGTAATTCAGTAATAACCCATAGGTGCGATCATGAATTTCGCCATCAAGTTTTGAAACGTATTCATTCAGCAACCGTACTGCCATACGGATGTATGCCCGATCATTCCATCCAGCATTCAGCTGTTTGATGGCAATTTCCAACTGATCTTGTGGAGTGAATTTCTGTCCTCTTCCAAAGCCTGATTCTTTTATTTCATCAATAATCTTATCAAAACTTTTTGATGCGAATACATTATTGTCCAATAAAAGCAAATGACGCTGAGCTCCGAAACGTTCGGTAGTCCAGTCAATCCGTTTTTTTATAGGGATGTAATCTTGATATTCCGGCTCTAAAATTGGGACTGCACAGAAAGGACACTTATTGACGCAACCTCGGGTTGTGTAAGAGAAGTACGCATCTGTCGCAGGATAGCGATAATCCACCTCTTCCAAGATTGAATAATCCAATGGCAAGGCATCTATCACGGTATCCCTATATGGAGTTCGCAATGGCTTGTCACCTTTTAATTTTGTGACATTCAGGCAGCCGACATAGGGTTCAATGCCTGTTGCGTTTTTTACAGCTTGAGGAACAACAGAAGCCAACACTCCGCCTACCATCACATTTTTCAATGGATCTTTGCAAATTTTTTTGGCAAACTCAATTGTTTTTATAGTAATATCCCAGTAAAACGTGAATAGTGTTGTCACGCATACTTTATCCCAACGGGGGGTATCAAAATATGCGCCTGACTTGAACTGTTTTTTGAAATAATCCAACCAGTTGCGAAAAAGTGAATTGGCTTCTATTTGTTTTTCAAACTCAGAATTGGCCTCGCATTTACTAGAACGAAGGTACAGCATTATATCCGGAGTGTATTTGCGCCAATTTATCTTCTTATCGCATTCTGAAGTCAGTTCCTCTAATTTTTCAATAGCGTCTTGAACGAATTCAGATAATACAAACGCATTCAAATCGCCCTTGTAGAATACAACCTGATCCCTTTGTAGACGATAATACATTGCCAACTTCATCAATCCCATCGGGGGATATTTATTATGATAATTTGGCTCTAAAAGCAAAATCTTACGGTTCATTTGTTCACAAACCTCCTGATAATTGCTTCACGCACAAGTTCTGACTGATCCGGGGGCAAAACCTTGTCTAAAACATCGAATACTGTTTTCAAAACACTCATAGTATCTTGCTTGATATTATCTTCGGCATAACCTTTTTGCGGTTCTTCTTTCGGGGCAAATGGTTTATCTTCCACCTTATCAAAGGTATCCAAAACATCGGGCATATACTCATCTGCGACTTTTTCTATTGCACCGCCTTTAGCTTTATCATAGATTTTTTCAATCCGCTTTTGGGCAGCCTTGCTGTCGGATTCAAGTTTTTCTACTTCGAGTTTTGCCTCTTCGCGATCTTGAGGATTCAAAAACTCACCGGCTTTTTCTTTTGCCTCAAAATCTTTTCGTGCTTGGGTGGCTTTCTGTATTTTTGAAGTTTCAGAGCGTAGCCTACTTGCATCATGGTACAGTTTATCAAGATTTTTGAATGCTTCAGTCAAAGCCTTTTCAAAACGCCGACAGGCATCATCTTGATTGAAATAGTCACGCCGTGAGTTGGGAATAAGATCTTCGTCCAACGCGTGAATTTCGCCAATAAAATAATTATTGCCGCGATCTTCTTTCCACAGAGGGACTCCTCGGCGAGGGTGATTAGAAAGGCAATCCGCTTCTCCAATCTGAATATTAGCTTTCCGCAAACGGATACAACGCTGCCAACATTTCTTGGGTAAAACACCTTCGAAGCGGCTAATACAGAACCAGTACCAACCAATAACCTTATTGTTTGCGGTAATGGTATGGCATTCTACGCCGAGAATATCAACGCTCTTGCTGTCTTCTATTTTCAGCGGAGTTTCATACCCTTTGCGTATATCTTCGCCATTAACATAAAGTTGATATTCGTGCGGTTGAGGCAACTTGTTTTTTTTCAGGAATTGCTCAATTTCTTCAACAAAGCGAAATTTTGCATAATCAAACGGTACAGGAGCCACCATAGCCAGATATTTTCTGACTTCTTCAATTTCCAAAAGTTCACCGCTGTTATCATTGACATTTATCAAAGAAACTTTGAAGAAGTGTTTTTCCTCATCGCACGGTTTTCTCGAAGTGGTTGTGATGTGTTGAATGAGCTGTCCGGCAGTCATATGCTCATTTTTATCTGCCAAAATTTCATGCATGGCATGAGCATCCCACTCCAGAGTAGTTTGAACAGCTTCACCTTGGAAAGAGGTTTCGAACCGCACTGTCTGGCAGTAGCCAAGACCACCAAGACGACCGATGCCGCGAAAACCTTTATTAGCTTTGCGATCCTTTTGAGAATCGCCAATGTTGGCGAGCATTTTTGTAACTTCAGCCTGTCTTATACCGGTTCCATTATCCTCAAAACAGATAAAACGCTTCTCTGGATCAATCGTAACGACGATTTCTCCAGCACCTTTTTCCAAAATGCTATTTTTTTCTGCAGCATCAATCGCATCAGCCGCATTCTGCACATACTCTCGGAATAAGAACAAAGGATTATCATACATTCCTTCCGAAAGTGTCTCAAGAACATTTTTGCCAAAGATAGGATCGTGATCGTTAAGCATTGTCACTTTACCCCCAATTTTTCTTTGAGGTGTTTTTTGAGTATATCATCTCGGACATCTTCAATGTTTTTTTTGCCAATAGCCACAAGAATTGCATCTTGAATATATGATCTCCCTTTGCCGGAAGACTCCGTAAAAGGTGATATTGAAAAATCAATAATAGCTGCTGGAGATAAAATTGTTTGCCAAACCTCTTGACGAAAATCCATCTCTTCAATTTGCTGTGGCAACAATTCTTTTAATACGCGAAATAATGCTTGGATTCCTGCTGTTTTACGGATAGAACTTGAGGAGTCTGCTGAAACATTTTTCCAAAAAACTTCATTTACGGCATTCCAAAAATTCAGAATTGTTTTATAAATAACAATATCTCTCTCCTCAGATATAAACATTTCTCGAAAAGGAGGAGGGGTGTTCCCTACACTTAATACTTTTTTTCTGGAGCGACCGAAAGAAGAATGCTGATAGAGCTTGTTTCTATCCTCTTTGGGATTTTTTGAAATTAACGATAAAATTCCTTCAACAACAGTTGCCGTAGACACACTCCACTCTTTTTGAAATTGCTTTATCGTTTTTGCCAGCACTCGATCATCTTGCGCAGCAACTTTTATGTGATTTTTAAAAGGGGAGTCGTCTAAAGCATTTAATTTTCTTGTCAAAAATACTGCAAATTTGTCTGGGGACCAAGCTGATTCTTTTTCATCCTCAAGGTTATAACTAAATAATTCATAGGATTGACTTTTGCTTACAGGTTTCTGGTTAAAATTTATCGTTGCAAACACAGATGCTTGCATCGGTGTCGGCAAATCTAAAAATATAGCACAAGGCAAAAGCATTTCTTTTACATCGGCAGATAAATTTTCAAATCCCCAAAGGCGATGTTGTCCATCCACCACGGCTGCAAGCTTTTCGTTGTCAGATGGAATCTCAAGTTCATAGACACTGTCATTTGAATATTCTGCAAAATTGTTTATACGCCAACGAATATTTGCTGAATTTCCGTTCGGATCCAAAATTTCCCCATCAGTGGTACAATTAGCAGCTAAAATAATTGTCCCCGGCAAAATAGCATCTTGAGAGTGCAAGTAACTTTCAATATCTTTCACCCGCTTAGGATCTAAGCGTCTTTGATTTCCATCCAACTGCTCATCTTCTTTCAATCTCAATGGCATTGTAAAGCCAACTTTGAGAAGTAATTTTACAGGGAGCGCAGTTAGGTAAAATTCACCCATCGGCTGAACAACTTTTATTGCAAAAAATTTATAACTCATATCCATCCCTCACAGCTTTGCATCATTTGATTTGCCAGAAAAGGGATTATGAACATCTCCACCTACGCTATTTTGAGGATCTATGTCTTTTATTTTTCCAGCATTAATAAGAAACCACATTGCACTCGCAACAATTAAAGAAATAATCGCAGTTGGATATTGAATCCAACTGCAGCGAAACAAGCAAAAAATCAAAGATAAAACTGCGATAAATGCCCCTACATATATCGGTATGCTACGAATACAGTTTTTTTGCTCTATAAAAATGAAATCTGCACTTGAGGCACCAGCAATAGCATAACTGGATGATAATATAGCAATGGGCAAACTGGATTTAAAAGCAATTTCACACCAAATCCCCATACAACCAAATACAATTATACACAAAAAGAAATACGCCCAAAGCGACATACAAAGATAACCGCATTCCCATTTATCGGAAAGCCATTTGAACGCAATTAAGAATCCGTTTTCTACATCGTTTTCTGCCATCTTAATTCTCCCCCTTGTCCTGACGATAAAGCGGCATGGGGAACTTTATCTTCAGCAATGAATTAAACACCGGATTTTGAATGATGTACTGTCCCTGCTTGAGTCTGGTCATCATGCTTTTATAGGTTGCCGGAACGAAAGAATAAGTTTTATCGGATACCTCAATGCTGTTTGTTCTGCCATATGCGTGCGTAGAACAGTTGCCAGTGACTCGCTTATGAATGGCACTCTTGAACTGTTCGGCGGAGAAAAGAACAATACCGAGAGAACGTCCGCGCTCTGCAATATCCAGCAACAAACGCAGTATCGGTGATGATTTCGGTGCATCAGATGAGGCATATTTGTTCAACTCATCGACAAAAATCACAATCCGATCCGGGATGCTTTCACGCTGCTCCAGAGACATATCTTCATCGAATTCACCAAGCTTCAGTTTTGTCACAGCCTGCATTACAGAACCGAAAACAAAAGCCTGCATATTTTCGTCTTGCTTGGCGATATCTACTACAAAAACATCATTAGCTTTCAGATTTTTAATTTCATTTTCGAGACGAACCTCGCCTTTCGAAGCATCTATGGCATCGTTAAACATCTTGTCCGTTTCAATGGATTTTCGGACAATACGCTTGAACTTACGCCAGCTCATCACGGAAATTTCTTTATTTCCAGAGCTGCCTTTTTCGCCTATGCTCTGAACTTCTTCCAACATAGCCTCCCATGAGTCTACGTTGTTGAAAGGTGGTTGCTGAGAGATGATATAGTTGATTATGGATTCAATGGTCTGATTCGGATCTTCGATATTTGAAAAGAGCAAATCAAGACACTCGTTGTCTTCATTGAAGGTGTATTTGAATTTTTTTGCTTGTCCTGATTGCAGTTGTCGTTCCAATACCTCCGGACGGACGTAGCTTTTTACAGAACCACGCTCACCGTAGGGATAAAAATACTTAACATTACTGAATGGTACTTCCTGCAAGCCCATGCTTTTATACATTGCGTGGTCAGCAGCACTCAATTTTTCACTGCGTTCATCTACTGAAAGTAAATCACGCCCCTTCACATTCATAAAGATGTAAGCAACTTTTTGACCGTCATCTTTCATAGATTTCTGCTGCAACGCATTCAGCAAAAACATTGCATATGAAGTTTTGGTTGCCAAACCGGAAATACCGGAAATATTAAGATGTGCCCCTTCAGGTCCAATGAGAAAGTCGGAATTCACATACACCGGAAGATCAATCTTGGCATCTTCAACTCCGCTATACATTTCAAGGTAACCGCAAACTACCGGATTTTTGATATCATTCAACCCCAGAGCTTCCTGAATGTCAGCCTTGGTTCCGAGTGAAACTTTTGCACCATTGTGAACCGGAATGAAAATATTTTTCGTATTGCCAACAACTTTGGCAGAAACGTAGTTCATACCGACCCGGTCAGTAAATGATGTTGATTCAATATCGCCAAAGTCATTGGAAAAATACTCCGCCAAGAAACTTTCAGAATCAGTGATATGAGATATTTCTTCAACAACCCCATAAGTTTTGCTGCCATTTACATGATCAACAACAACGACATCAAACGGATTCAACAGCGTGTCTTTGTCTGTCCAAAAGCAAAAAGTATCTATCGTGGTCGGGCATTTTTCCAAAGCCGCCACTTTACCTATAACTTTGCCGGTTTGTTTTGTACTCATATCTGTTACCTCAGAAAAGATTTATAAAATGAGCGGTGCCCCTGTACTTACTCTTGATGAAAGTTTCTGTTAAATAAACTGGATATAGATGGTTTGCCCACCTGTCATCTTTCCCATAGCATACGGGATTTCGTTCATTCATAAGCCATGCACTGATGTTGTCAATTTCAGAAGTTTCCAGTCCGTATTCCAATTCCCGTTCAGAAACGAGAATTTTTTCAACCTTGACAATTCCATCAAACGGTCCGCGACTCTTTCTCGCAGAGCGAAGGCGTACATACCAAACAGCAAATTTACCATCGACACGATCGGTCTGATACATTGCAGCTGGGGTACGTTCAAACGGTTGTAATTGAGCTATCATTCCTGCCGCGCTGCGACCATTTTTGAGCTTTGCAAGCTCCGGATTGAAGGACTTGGAAACGCCAACAACACGCTTATAATTGCTGCGAATTCTGTTGAAAGCGAAGCGGTCATCTTTATCAGATAACCTGTTATATTCAAGTGAGCCGTCTTTTATGAGCCAGGATCTGTCATTGATCAAATGAGCCTGAACCAATGACTGAACCATCTCCTTTTCCTGCTCAATCATATATTCCTGAATGCGGGCGATACCCTTATCTTCAAAATTTTCGTTGGCTCTGGTGGGATATAGCAGTACAGCATCAAGCTTTACACGATCCTGATTTAGGTTCAGTTTCTGAACAAGATTAGCCAAAAACGCCCTATGCTGTTTTTTATTTTTGCCTTCTGTATCCAGTTTATCTGGCACAGCAAGTACTACATGAAGTGTGAATCGGCAAGGTGACAAAACTCGGTCTTCTCTTTTGCAGACAGCAACACCAACCTGTCCTGCAATAATCGGAAAAACTTGTGATCCGATAGGCATATCCGCGATTTTGTAAGTTCTGCGAGAGCCATCCATAAAAAGACGAAAGGCAGGTCGACGTTCCTGCCAATCTAATGCAATTTGTTGAATATTGCGAGCACCACTAAAACGTTCTGTTTCACCTTGTTCTTTCATGAATTCATGTGAGAATTCATCATATTCAATCAGAGAAGCACGTTCATGATCAAGGCACCGGCGATACGTGTCAAAACACGTTTTTCCAGTCTCCAATTCTAATGCTTTTATAATGCTTCCCATAGAATAACTCCAATAGTCTGTATAAATGAAAGATACAATTGCGATAATATAGCACAAAGAAGATTATTTTCAAATGACAAATTTTCTTTTACAAAGAAAACGCCATGATTTTTCTTTAGTGACGATTGTAAAACTAAATGCACCACACAAGCAAATTGATACACTCAAACTTGACTGAATGGTGCATTTACTTTTTCAATTCACGGATTTTTATGCAGTGAACTTCCTCTATCTTCAATAGGAATATTGCCTCTTCAATTTTACGTATTCCCTTGACTGAATGTAACGATAACACGCCGCGTTACGCTAATTGAATGCTCTTCATCACTTTTGAACGCTTTTGGCGTGGAACATGCTGGAAATCAAGGAAAAACGCTTTTGAGCGTTGAAGAGTGTTGAATTTTTCAACGCTCTTCAATGCTTTTCAACTTTTTATAACCGCGTTAGGGGTATTGCGTTTTTCAAAATGTAACTTTTCAGCTATC
>JAZSHD010000205.1:0-18373 GCA_045533055.1 Victivallaceae bacterium
CAATAAAAGGTTTGGAAAAAGGTGATGGGGTTTGGGGAAGAGGGAAAGAACCTTTCCTGAAAAGGTTTTTCCCTCTTCCTCAAGGCTCCCATATCAACCTTTATCGGGAACAAAGCTTTAACTTTTAATCAAGGAATATGAAAATGGCTGAAAAAGTACAGTTTTACAATACTATGGAACGCCGGGTGGTGGAGTTCAATTCTATAAATCCTGACAAGGTCGGGCTTTACACCTGCGGGCCCACGGTTTACAACTTTGCCCATATCGGGAACTTCCGGGCTTACACCTTTGAAGATATCCTTTGCCGGACTTTGCGGCTTGCCGGTTACGAAGTCAAGCAAGTCATGAATCTTACCGATGTGGACGATAAGACCATCCGGGACTCCCAGGCGGAAAAACTCCCCCTTAAAGAATTTACTGCCCGTTATATCAAGGCATTTTTTGAAGACCTCAAAAAGCTGCGTATCCATCCGGCAGCAGTTTATCCGGCGGCTACCGAGCATATACCCGAAATGATCGAGCTTATCCAGAAGCTTTTCGACAAGGGTTACGCCTACATTGCCGAAGATAAATCCATCTATTACGCTATTGATAAATTTGCATCCTACGGCAAACTTGCCAATATCGACCGGGAAAATCAGCGTGCAGGGGTGCGTATCAAAACCGACGAATACGCCAAGGATTCCGTAGCCGACTTTGCTTTGTGGAAGGCTTGGGACGATAAAGACGGCGATGTGGTCTGGGATTCCCCTTGGGGCAAGGGACGCCCCGGCTGGCACATCGAGTGTTCAGCAATGGCTATGAAATATCTGGGGGCAACTTTCGATATCCACACCGGCGGTATCGACAACATGTTCCCCCATCACGAAGACGAGATCGCCCAGAGCGAAGGTGCCAACGAGTGCAAGTATGTAAACTACTGGCTGCACTGTGCCCACTTGATGGTCAACGGCGAAAAGATGTCCAAGTCGCTGGGCAACTTCTTTACTTTGCGGGATTTGGAAAATCAGGGCCGCAGCGGCCGGGAGATCCGCTATGTGCTCATGGGCACACACTACCGCAAAAAGCTCAACTTTACCTTTGACGCTTTGGATCAGGCAAAAGAAACTTTGCGTAAGTTCGACGATTGCTTTGTCAGGCTTGCTGCTGCCGATGGCAGCGGCGAAGCTGATGCCGACGCCAAAGCCGCTGCCGAAAAAGCGGTGACGGCGTTCAAGGCTGCCATGTTTGATGATTTGAACACCGCCGAAGCCGCAGCTTCCATTTTCGGCTTGTTCCACGATGCCAACAAGTTTTTGGCAGCCGGTACACTTTCTGCCGCCGGAGCAGCAGTCATACTTGATGCCTTCCGGACTTTCGATAAAGTCTGGGCATGTTTGGATGTGGATGCTGCCTTAACTGCCGACAACTCCATACCTGCCGAAATCGAAGCTCTTGCCGCCGCCCGGGTGGAAGCTCGCAAAAACAAAAATTGGGCAGAATCTGACCGTTTACGCGACGAAATCAAAGCTAAAGGCTACGCCGTGGAAGACGCCCCCGGCGGCAGTTATCGTATTAAACGGTTGTAACTGGCAAAAATCCAGGGGCATCTTCTGTGAGGTTGCAACTGGCAAAAATCCAGGGGCATCTTGCGGCGGCTTGCAAAAGTACAAGCACGGTAAGCTTCAGGCGGTTACCTTACAGGTAGCCGCCTGAATATTTCCACCCCTTGTCATATTTGCAATCCATCCGCAATCTTGCCCCATGTTTTTGCCAGTTACAACCTGTGGTGCTGTTGGTTTTCAGGATTGATTATTTTTTCTTTGCGGGGGCTTTTTATGGGAAAGTATGGGAAAGTATGGGAAAGTATGGGAAAGTATGGGGTGCTGTCCCACCCGGGCAACCGTATGTGTTGGCGGCAGGTTGCTGAATTCTTCCCGCACTTGCCTTTTTTGCAATCCATCCACAATCTTGCCCCATGTTTTTGCCAGTTACAACCTATGGTGCTGTTTGCTTGCATTATTGGTTATTTTTTCTTGCGGCTTGCTTAAGTACTTGCCTTTTTGAGCATCCGCATACGCGGGCGATAGGATAGATCGCGGCTTGGTGGGAAGTATTGGGAAGATTTGGGAAGGCTTGGGAGTTTTTGGGTGTATTGCCGCCAGCGTAGCGGCATTGTGTGTGGGCGGCTGACTTGTCCTCCGTAGCCTCCGGCGTAGGAGGATGCCGCCTTGCATCCGCATCTGCGGGCGATAGGATAGATTGCGGCTTTGTGGGAAGGCTTGGGAGTTTTTGGGTGTATTGCCGCCAACTGGAGCAACCGCAGGTATTGGAGGCAGTTTTCGCCTCCAATACACCTTTTTTACAGGTATCCGAAGCCGATCCACACCGCTGCAAGGTAAAACAATACAGATAGAAAATACAAATACCAGCGGAAACGGCTGAACCCGGCAATAATTATTCCCGGCAGCATCAAAAGCCAATAGTATACATCTAAAATTGTAACCAGAATATTGTAACTTTTCAGTTCGCTGTCGTGCCAGAATGCCAACCATCCCGCCAGCAGGCTGTTGCATACTATCAGCGTAACCAGCAGCCACAGACGGTCAAAAACTGTTTTCTGCAAAGATTTTTCTGAACTGCAGTTTTCCATCATATTTCATTTTCCCTTAAAACGCCATCTGCCCCAGAATTCTGGCGGCTCTTACTGAACCTTTCTGGTGTTGGGCTATGTGCATGGAGCGGTTGTCGCCTACTACATAGAACTCGTTCTCGCCCACTTTGGCGGGCACCATGTTCCAGTCGGAAGCAAACTTTACATAGGGTTCATCCAGCACTTTGCCGTTGATATAGAGTTTGCCGTCACGGAAAAATACTGTTTCGCCGGGCAAGCCTACGATGCGTTTCAGAAAATATATGTTGTTATCGTACTTGATTATAACTATATCGCCCCGCTTGGGAGGTTTGAACCAGTAACTGCCCCGCCAGCAGAAAGTGAATCCGCTGGAGTGGACAGTCGGCTCCATGCTGGCACCGGATATAACGCAGGGCACCAGCAGGAATTTAAAGACCACCACTGCCAATATCACCGTAACCCCCAGCCGGATAAAAAACCATTTATTCAGTTTGGGGATAAAAAAGTTTCTGATGATCTGCCAGACCTTTTCAAAATCTACGCTCATTTTTCACCTTTGATAAAATCCATAAATGCAGTGTAAGCGTTATCAGACACCGGGCAGCCGGGGTCCGGTTCCTTTGCCAATGTTTCCATACCGTAACCGGTACGCACCAGATAACTTGCCTTGCACCCGGCGTTGCGTCCGGCGTTGACATCGCTCATACGGTCGCCGATCATCAGGGAGTTGGCTATATCTATATCCAACTCTTCAGCCGCTTGCAGCAACATCCCCGGATTGGGTTTGCGGCAGGAACACTCGCCAGTATGTTCCGGGTGGTGGGGGCAGTAGTAAAAAGCGTCGATCCTTTCGCCGCAGGCAGCTAAAAGAGCCTGAAGTTTTTCGTGGACTTTGGCTATGTCGCTTTCCGGGTATTTGCCCCGTGCCACTCCCGCCTGATTGGTTACCACCACTGCCAGAAAACCGGCTTGATGGATGGCTTTCAAGGCTTCAACTATACCATTTTCCAAAACTGTTTTTTCTGGTTCATGCAAATAGCTTACTTCCACATTCACTACGCCGTCACGGTCAAGAAAACATGCTCTTCTTTTGTTTTTGCAGGAAAAATCACTCATAAGTATAAAAACCTTTGAAAAAAAATTTGCACTTTTATATATATATGATACATTGTTTTGAAATATTGTCAAGGAGTTTTATAAAAAAATGGCGTCTATTCAGGAAATTTTAACTCAACTGCATGCCGGATCCATTGATTTGGCACAGGCTTTTGCCATGGCAGCAGAAAACCCAAACTCTGCTGAACTGCCCGTTATGCAGGATGGAGGCAACTTGATCGTTGCCCGGCTTGACCGGAACCGGAAGGAGCGTTGCGGCTTTCCCGAGTTCATTTACGGTGCCGGGAAGACGGTCGAAGAATTGCTTCAGATCATTCCGGAATTGCACGCAGAAAAAGTCAATGTCCTTGCCACCCGGGTCAAGCCGGAAAGCGGCAAAGTCTTGCAGGAGCGTTTCCCGGATGCTGTCTACGATTCAAGAAGCGGCTGTTTTCTCTGGATGACCGGGGAAACTCTGCTGAAAGGCAAAGCAGTCATTCTGGCAGCCGGAACCAGCGACCTTGCCGCAGCCAGAGAGGCGGAATTCACCCTCAAAGCCTGCAATATAGCTGTGGAGCTGATCGTTGATGTAGGCGTAGCAGCCTTGCACCGCCTTCTGAAAGTGCTGCCGGCAATGGAAAAAGCCGATGTGGTGATCGCTGCTGCGGGCATGGAAGGAGCTTTGCCCAGCGTCATTGCCGGTTTGGTCAAAACTCCGGTCATTGCTCTGCCCACCAGTATCGGTTACGGAGCCAACCTTGCGGGACTTACCCCCATGCTGGCAATGCTCAACAGCTGTGCTAGCGGCGTAACAGTGGTCAATATCGACAATGGATTCGGGGCAGCTTGTGCGGCGGCACGGATCATCAACAGTAAATATTGATTTTCGTTGCAGAATATTGATTTACAACTGGCAGAAATTGTATTTTGGCGTTATATTAATTTGATTTTATGATTTTTAAATAATATATAATTTTCAGGTGAAAAAATGAATGTGAATAATTACCGGTCACCGGAGCCTATCCCGGTGAAATGCCGTCAGTGGCCCGACCGGGTCATAACCAAGCCCCCCGTCTGGGTAAGTGTAGACTTGCGGGATGGCAATCAGGCGTTGCCTATACCCATGTCGCCGGAAACCAAATTGGAATATTTCAAGATGCTCTGCGATATCGGCTTTAAGGAAATCGAAGTGGGGTTCCCCTCCGCATCGCAGGACGATTTTGACTTTGTCCGGCAGCTGATCGAAGAAAAACACATCCCATCTGATGTCAAAATTTCAGTGTTGACTCAAGCCCGGGAGCATTTGATCAAACGCACGGTTGAGTCGTTGAAGGGCGTCAAACAGGCGATCATCCACTGCTATGTGGCGACCAGCGATCTGCACGGCAAATTTGTCTTCAACAGCGACCACGATCAGGTTATGCAAATGGCGATCAACGGCACCCAGCTGGTGCGTGATTATGTTTGTGCCGCCGGGATGAAGGATATTATAGCCTACGAATTTTCGCCGGAGGAATTTACCGACAGCGATCTGGATTTTGTGATCGATGTCTGCAAAAAGGTCAAGGAAACCTGGGGCAAATCCGCCAAGCGGGATTTTATCCTGAATCTGCCTGCTACTGTGGAACGGCGTCCGCCCAACCAGTATGCGGATATGATCGAATATTTTGTAAACAATTATCCTTATATGGACGAAAGCACCGTAAGTATCCACGCCCACAACGATCAGGGTTGTGCGGTTGCTGCCAGCGAATTGGCACTGCTGGCTGGTGCCGAGCGGGCTGAAGGCACTATTTTCGGCCACGGCGAACGCACCGGCAATTTGGATATACTGGTTCTGGCATTGAATCTCTACAGCCGGGGCATTGAAACCGGGCTGGATTTCTCCAATCTGCCCCGCATTGTCGATACTGTGGAACATGCTTCCGGTATTGATGTGCATTGCCGTCACCCCTACGCCGGTAAGCTGGTCTTTACCGCATTTTCCGGCTCTCATCAGGATGCTATCCGCAAGGGTATGGATCGCCGGGAAGAGATCGGCAAATTTTTCCAGCAGGGCTGGAAGATACCCTATCTGCACATCGACCCCCGGGATGTGGGGCGTGATTACGAGCAGTTGATCCGCATCAACAGCCAGTCGGGCAAAGGCGGGGTGGCTTATGTGCTGGAAAAAGAATTCGGCATTTTTGCACCTAAAGCCATGCACCCTGCCATCGGGGCGGCGGTGCAGAAAGTTACCGATAAGCTGGGCGGCGAGATCACGGCTCAAACTGTCCACGAGATTTTTGAAGACAACTTTGTCAATCTGGGGGCACCCTACAACATTTCGGAATACTCCCGGATAACGCAGAATATTGCCGAAGGTCAGGTGGAAGTGCAGTTCACTCTGCGTTGCGGCGAAAAGGAAGAAGTCATCTCTTCTTCCGGCAACGGTATATTGTCTGCCGTGGCAAGCGGTTTGCAGAAGAGTTCTCTGGTGCCGGAATTCAAGTTGGAAGATTACAGCGAACACACCATGGGGAAAGACAAAAACGCCACCGCGTTGGCATTTGTCGGCATCCGGTTGCTGGAAAATAAAAAGCTTGTGTACGGTGCCGGCTCCCACCCGGATATTGCCCGTACTGCCGTGGCGGCACTGGTCAGTGCCTTGAATTGTGCCGTCCGGGAAAGGTAAAAAATTGCTGAACATTGCCAAAATCATGCTCAAAGGCGGAGTTTCCATGCTCCGTCTGGGCATGTTTTTGCTTTTTACAGCAGGTGCAACGCTTTTTGCCGACAGCGATAAGGCATACGATTTAAGCCAGTATGGCTATGTACGCAAAACCTTTCTGCCGGATATGGTAAAATGTTTGCCCCAAGAAACTTTTTCCATTGTGCTGGATGAATCGTTCTTTACCGCTCCGGAAAGCTCCGGCAGTGATATTTGTATTATTGACGAAGCTGGAAAAGTCGTACCTTTCGAGCTGAAAAAAGTTCCCTCCACTATCGAAAACTTCCGGGAAAATCAGCTTGTGGGCAAGATCGTCCGCAATCAGCAGCTGCCCGACGGCAGAAATGCCATCGACTTTGAGCTTGACGAAAACAATAAAGCCATAAGTTTGGTGGAATTAGTAGGCGACAAACTCCCCGCCGGGTCCCAGCTCTCGATTGCTATCGGCGATGGTAAAAACTGGCAGACGGCAGTGGATAAACTTACATTGTCAGATATAACCCAACTGACTGAACCGGTCAACCGCCGTTTTCCGTTGTTGGAGCAACTTAAAGGCAAGATCGTCAGATTGATACTGGAAAAGGGCAAATTCCCGGCATTGGAAGCAGTCCGGGTCTTTGAACAGCAGCGTCTGGAATCAGTTCAAGGCACTTTCAACAGGATCTATATGATCTCGCATCTGGGCAGTAAAAGCGAAAAAACGGTGCTGAAAACTGTATGTCTTGCCAATTACACGCCGCTGACCCGACTGAAAATCGTGCTGGATAAAGAGCTCTATCTCAATAAAGTGACAGTTCTGGGCAGCAACGACCGCCGCAAGTGGCAGGAAATAAGCTCCGGAACTATCCGCAAAGTGGATATGGATTCAGTAAATACGCTGGATTTTCCGGAGTGCCGGTACAAATATATCATGCTCAACATTGAACATGCAGCCAATGCTCCGGTAAAAGTGCGTGATATACAAGCCTATGGCCCGGCTTATCACTATTTGCTCAATGGCGGCGAAGGCAGAAGAGCGTTGAAAATATACTACAATCCCTCAACGCTGGAATACTCGCAAGAGCTCGTGGGCAGCGATGGAGGATACGGCGTCACCGGTTTTTCAGAATATGGTATCAGTGTCCCGCAGAAAAACAAACTGCATAAAACCGGCGTGCGTGACCGCAATTCGTGGAGCTATTTAGCCGGGGCATTTATTGTGATCTGCACCTTTATTGCCGCAATAGTGCTGACCTCAACTGTCAAACGCTCCAACCAACTTTTACCGGAAGATTAATTACGGTATCTTGTGGGGTCTTTGATTCCGGCATCGGCGAAACCTTTTTTCCGCAAAATGCAGCTGTCGCAAACGCCACAAGCTCTGCCATTGTCGTCGGCTTGATAACAGCTGACACTCAAAGAGTAATCTACGCCCAATTCACTGCCTTTTTTAATGATTTCCGCCTTGCTCCAGTACTGCAAAGGCGTGCGGATATCGAATGCCCAATTTTCGTCACAGGCACATGTACCCAAGCGGGCGGCTTCGCTGAAGGCTTTGATAAATGCCGGCCGGCAGTCCGGATAGCCGGAATAGTCCACATCATTGACGCCGATGTAAATGGTCTTTGCCCCCAATACTTCAGCGTAAGCAGTTGCCAGCGAAAGGAATATAAGATTTCTTGCCGGTACATACGTCACCGGAACCGACAAGCCGTCCACCTCCCGGTTTTCCGGAACTGCCAAATCGTCGCAAGTAAGGGCTGAACCGCCCCACTGCCGCAGATTCACGCTCAAGATCTGATGTGCGGCTACCCCGATACTTCCGGCAAGAGCTTTGGCGGCGGCAAGCTCGCTGGAGTGCCGCTGCTGATAGTCAAAACTCAAAGCGTAAACTTCAAAACCCTCTGCCTTGGCAATGGCAAGACAGGTTGCGGAGTCCAACCCGCCGGATAAAAGGACAACTGCTTTTTTCTTTTCCATAGTAAAATCCTGTTAAAACAACCGCATCTGGAATGTGTCGTCATCGTCTTTCTTTGGCGTAAGGGGCATTTTCCGTACCCGTTGACGGCTGGCGATCTCGCCTAAATTTGACTCTTTGATCTGGCTGGTGCGGCTGGAACCGGAAGAGCTTTCCAAATCATTGAGGATAGCTCCCGCTCTTTTGATAACCGCCTTGGGCAACCCGGCAAGCTGGGCTACATGTATACCGTAACTGCGGTCGGTGGCTCCCGGCACGATCTGCCGCAAAAAGATGATCTTATCGCCATACTCCCGCACGGCAATATTGTAATTATTTACTCCCCGCTTCTCTTCGGCAAGCTGGGTCAATTCGTGATAATGGGTGGCAAACTGGGTGCGGCAGCGGCAATGAGCATCGTCGTGGAGATATTCAGCAACTGCCCATGCTATACTCAACCCGTCAAAAGTGCTGGTGCCCCGCCCGATTTCATCAAGGATCACCAGACTGCGGGGCGTGGCATAGTTGAGGATATTGGCAGTTTCCACCATTTCCACCATAAAGGTACTCTGCCCCCGGGCAAGGTCGTCAGCGGCACCCACCCGGGTAAATATGCGGTCGACCAAACCAACTTCGGCACGATTTGCCGGAATAAAAGAGCCGATTTGAGCCATGACCGTCAGCAAAGCGGTCTGGCGTATATAAGTGGATTTACCCGCCATATTGGGGCCGGTTATCAGCATCATACGGTTGCAGTCGCCATCGAGGAGGCAATCGTTGGGCACAAAGTTTTCACTTTGCATATTCAGTTCCAGCACCGGGTGTCTGCCGCCGGTGATATACAAGCGGTCATCGTTGGTTATCTCCGGGCGGATATACCGCCTTTGCCGGGCACATTCGGCAAAGGAGCAAAGCACATCCAACACGGCGATCACCCGGGCGGTGTTCTGGATCTCCAGCGTGTGCTGCAACGCCATAGTACGCAGCTGCTGGAAAATCTCCAGTTCCAGAGCTTTGGACTTTTCTTCAGCCCCCAGTATCTTGCTTTCCAGCTCTTTGAGTTCGGGGGTGATAAAGCGTTCGGCATTGACCAGCGTCTGTTTGCGGGTGTAATCCTCCGGCACCAGTGCCAGATTGGATTTGCTTACTTCTATATAGTAACCGAAAACATTGTTGTATTTGACTTTCAGCGACTTGATCCCGGTACGCTCCTGCTCCCGGCTCTGGATATTGGCAAGCCAGCTTTTGCCTTCGGTGGCGGCTTTGCGTAATTCATCCAGCCCCGCATGATAGCCGGTGCGGATGACCCCGCCGTCGGTAATGGTCAAAGGCAGTTCGTCGTTGAGTGCCCGGGTGATCTCTTCTGCCAACTCCGGCAGCGGCACGATCTGGTTTTCGATCTCCCGCAGCAGCGGCACATCAAACTCTTCCAGCAGAGCTTTCAGCCCCGGCAATATTTCCAGACTCACTGCCAGAGCCGCCAGATCCCGGGCGTTGGCAGTACCCAGATTGAGCCTGCCGGTAATGCGTTCCAAATCCCGCACCACACCTAATGTTTCCACGGTTTCATTTAATGCAAAGGGGTCGCCGGACAAGGCTTCCACAGCATCCAGCCGGGAGTCGATAGCTTCTTTATCGTACAGCGGCCGCAATATCCAATCCCGCAGCAGGCGGCTGCCCATAGGGGTTGAAGTTTTATCCAAAGCTCCCAGTAAAGTAACGCTTTTGTCCGAGCCGTACATGGGTTCCACCAGTTCCAGATTCCGCTGACTGATGGCATCAAGCTCCATATAATTACCGGATTTGCAGACTTTAAGAGTGCTGATGTGCGATATCTCCTGCCGGAGATTTTCTGCAGCATAATGCAAAACTGCCGCCGCCGCCCCGATCCCGGCGGTAAGTTCCCGACCGCCCAAACCATCCAGACTCAACACATTAAAGTGTTTGAGCAAGGCATCCCGGGCAAACTCTTTGGCAAAGACCCATTCGTCAACTTCGGTAAACATGATCTTGCTGCGTTGACTGGGGAGCTTGCCTTCCAGCTGCCACTTTTCCATAACATTGGCTGGAACCAAACACTCGTGGGCGGCGATCCGGGATAACTCGCTTTCCAACGCCGCTAACGAATCAAACTCTATAACATTAAATTCCCCGGTAGATATATCCAGCGAAGCTAACGCACAACGCTTTTTCTCCCAGTTCAATGCGGCAAGAAAGTTGCTGACCTGGGGCTTGAGCACGCTGGAGTCAATGACCGTACCCGGCGTAATGATACGGGTAATGGCACGCTTGACAATGCCTTTGGCAAGTTTGGGATCTTCCAGCTGTTCAGCGATGGCTACTTTTACTCCGGCATTAAGCAATCTGGGCAGCTGGGCATCCAATGCGTGCCAGGGAAATCCGCACATGGGGTAGCCCTGACGCTTGGTCAGAGTAAGCTCCATAATGGCACTGGCTTTGACCGCATCTTCAAAGAACATTTCGTAAAAGTCGCCCAGCCGGAAAAGCAGTATGGCGTCGGCGGGGATCTCCGCCTTGGCAGACCGGTACTGCTGCATCATGGGTGTAAGTTTGCCTTCAGCCATGGTAAAAAACTATCCTTGTAATCAGCAATCGCCGAGGGTTTTCAAAAGTTTGGGTATGGCACGCTCAAACCGCACGCCGTAATTTTCGTGTTCGGGGTCGGCAATGGTAAGTTCAATACTTTCCACAGTGTTGTCAGCGGCGATCTTCAAAGCTTCCGCCAAAGTTTTGCCCCGCACCAATGCTCCAACGGCAGTGCTGGCAAAAACATCGCCGGTACCGTGGAACGATACATTCAAGCGTTTGTGATAGTAGCTGAAAAACTCGTCTTTTACTGAATCGTACCCCATCAAACCGACTTTGCCTGCTTCAAAACTCACCCCGGTAAGCACCGCACATTTGGCACCGAGGGCAGTAAGTTTTTTCAGGGTGGTTTTGATATAATCTTCGTCGTAGCCGGTAAGATGGCACTCTTCGCCCAGCATGAACGCTGCTTCTGTAAGATTGGGCACCACCACATCGGCCTGACGGCAGAGCTTGCTCATGGCTTGAGCAAATTCCGGAGTGAAGCCGGGGTAGAGTTTACCGTTGTCCGCCATGACCGGGTCAACAAAAATGATGTTGTTTTCCCGCTTGAAATCGGTAAAGAATCTGTCCACCAGATCCAGCTGTTCAAAGCTGCCGAGATAACCGGTGTAGATGGCGTCGAATTCAAACTTTTCCTTCTTCCAATGTTCAACGATCGGAGTTATATCGCTGGTAAGATCCCGGAAAGTAAAGCCGCTGAACATGGTGTGGGTGGAAAGTACCGCCGTAGGCAGAATAGATGTTTCAATGCCCATAGCGGAAATGATCGGCAAAGCAACGGTCAGAGAACATTTGCCGACGCAGGAAATATCCTGTATCGAAATAACGCGTTTCATATCCATAAAAACCATCTCCTGAATTTTGTTATTTCATAATATAACCCACAAAACAGTTTTTTACAATTTGCAAAGCTCTTTTTATATAAATATTATATAAAAAAGGTGGAAAAATCTGCAACTGCAAGTTTGCATTATCCGGGTTTTGAGTTATTGTTATGCAACAGACTGCAATACCGAGGGAAATATAATTTGAGTAAACGCCATAAAATATTTTTTATTCTGGTCGGAGTGATTTTCAGTGCAGTGCTATGCCGCATGATCATTCTCGCCGGTTCGCAGGGTGAAGTTTACCGGCAAAGTGCCAGCTCCATGGCACGCAAAAGCGGCAGACTCTCTGCTATCCGGGGCAGGATATTCGACAAAAACGATAAACTTCTGGCATGGTCGGAACGCTGTTACGATCTGGTACTGCAGGAGCTGCCGGCAGATCAGAAAAGAGTGGATTTTTTGAAAGATAAGCTGGAGAAAGCCATGCTTTTGAAGTTTCCGGAAATACTTGCAGAAAATCAGCTTTTTCCCGTAGTTATAAAGTATAATCTGACCGCCAATGAGCTGGCGGCGGCAGATATGCTTGCAGAAAAATACAGCGAATTTGATGTATCTCTGCGTTGGGAACGCCGCTGTGCCGCCTCGCCGCCGGAGCTGGGTGAAGTCCGGCAAAATGACGGCATGGAAGAGGGTATATCCGGCTGGGAAAAAGAGTTTGACGATATTTTAAGCGGTACGCCCGGAACTTTTACAGTAATGCTTGACCGCCACGGCAGATGGGTGAATTCCACCTTCCGCATAGTCACGCCGCCCAAAAGCGGAAAAGATGTATATTTAAGCGAAGAACTGCCGGAGCAAAACGATGAGTAAACGCTTTGAAAAACAAAACCATATCCTTTACAGTTCGCTCTTGATAACAGTTCTGGCGGCGGCGATCAGCGTGTGGGGCTTGCTGGCAGTTTACCGCACTTTGGCTTTGAACGGCAGCTGGGAGCATTTTCTCTGGAAACAGGGGTTGTGGATGCTGGCAGCATGGACAATATTCTTCTTGCTCAAACAGGTTAAATTTGAAACAATCATGCGTTACGCCCCCATAGTTGCCGCATTGGGGGCGGCGGCTCTCTTTTTGCTGCCGCTCTTCGGCATGAAAGTCAACGGCATGAGCGGATGGTACGCCATTGGCTCTCTGACCATCCAGCCCTCGGAAATACTCAAAGGTTTTTACATCGTTGCTCTGGTAAGAGTTATGACCCTGCCGCAGCTTTCCAACCTTGCCCGCTTTACAGCAGCAGCGGCAGTGATCGCAGGATTTATGTTTTTACTGCTTTTGCAGCCGGATTTCGGCACCATGTGCGTATACGCTGCGGGAGGGATCGGGGCTTTGTACTTTTGCCGCACTAAAATAAAATATCTTCTGATAAGTGCGGCGGCGGCGATCCCTGCCGGCGTTGCGGCGATCATACTGCACCCATATATGCGTAACCGTTTGATAAACTTTTTTGACCCCACTCTTGATCCGGGGGGCGGCAGCTGGCACTTGCGGCAGTTTGCCACCGCCATAGCCCGGGGCGAATGGTTCGGGGTAAAAGGCGATATGGCAGTGTGGAGCAACAGCTTTCTGCCCTTGAGCCACAACGATTCGATTTTTGCGGGTATGTGCGAAATGCTGGGTTTTGCCGGGGCGTTGGTTCTGCTGATGCTCTACGCTGCATGGTTTTATCAAATGTACGCATTAAGTTTCTGGCGGCACGAACCGGTTCGTCGAATGGTCATCGACTCCATGGCATGTATGATTTTGATGCAGACATTTCTGCACATACTGGTAAATCTGGGACTGTTGCCGCCTACGGGTGTAACGCTGCCGCTGGTAAGCTACGGCGGCAGTTCAGCCGCAGGCACAATGATAATGCTGGCAATAATAATTTCTGCCGGAAACAGCCGCAGAGACAAAACACTGCACTAAAGCAAACGCCCCCGGTGTATATGAGAATATATGAGAGGGTATGAGAAGGTATGAGAGGGTATGAGAGGGCATGAGAGGGCATGAGAGGCGGCATCCTCCTACGCCGGAGGCTACGGAGGACAAGTCTGCCGCCACACATGCTGTTGCTTCAGTTGGCGGCAATGCACCCAAATCTTCCCAAACTCTCCCAAGCCTTCTCAAAAATTCCCACCAGAAGCCGCCATCAACCGTACTGCCCGCGTGCCGCGGCGTAGTGTAACGAAGCCGGGCGAATGCGGGTATGCGGTCTACGCTGTTTCGGCAAGCAAATGCATGAGCAAATGTCGAGTTTTGCAAGGCATTTGATTGCGTGGTCAGCCGTTCAACTCTCCGAAAATATCCCGCAGTTCTTCGTCGCTGGCGGTGCGTATGGATCTGCCTTTTTTTGCCAGTTTTTCGTTTACTTTTATAGCGGTTTCGGTCATTTTTTCGTGGGTTTCTTCGGAACCGCCCATCAAAACAAAATCGTCGCCTTTGGTGTAGCGTTTGTGGCCGTCTTTATTGTCAAAACCCAGCCCCAGCAGCATTCGCTGACGCAGTTCATCGTTGTTGGCTTTCATACATTTACTCTTTCTGGTCTATGGCATTGGCACATTGAGATAATTCTTCCAAATCAGCTTTGCCGGAGGGGGCTAAATAGATAAAACACTCCTGCTTGAGCTTTTTTAATACCTCTATGATTGGAGCTATATGCTGGTACAAAAGTTTGTTGCCCAGCTCGCTGGCGTAGCAGAAGCGGATCACCGGGGCATCGAAACGGAATCTTCTCAAAAGTTTTTCCCACTCAATATTGCTGTTTATCAGCTCGTGGGGATTTATATCCAACGCCAGTTTTACCCGGTAGCTGGAGAGCTTGTGCAGCAGCTCCAAACTTTCAGTGACCGGCACGATCCCGGAACCGGGCAGTCTTACACTGATAAGCAAATCTATGTTGTAAAAATCCCGATCTCCGGCACTGGAACTTAATACATCGTTGAATATTTGCAATCGCTCCTGGTCGCCGCAGAGATTTTCCCAATCCGGGTCGATGCTTACAAATCTGGCTTTGCACGCTTGAGCTTGAGCCAGCAGTTTCCGCAGCTCTTTTTTGTACTCCTGCACAATGACCTGATTTTCGCTGGTGAGCTGACAGGTCAGAGCTGAAGATATGATGTTGCGGAAGTTGAAAAACTCAAATTCGCTCCAAAGGGGGTGTTCTTTGTGGAGTTGACTTACTCCGGCAAGGGTTTCTCCGGAGAGTTCAGCATACTCAAAACACTCGGGTATATGCTCAAAAGTTTGTAATGCACCGCAATCGGTGCAGGGCAGCGAGAGTCCGATTTTCAGTCCATGATCTTTCATTTCATAAACCCGGCGTCAAAGAGTTTCTGCATAGTTACATTGCCGGATTTTTTACTTTGCACCGCCAGATAGCGGGCGGCATACCGTGCCATCAAGTCAGCTTCCAGATTTACCGGCGTACCTACTTTCCGGCAGCCCAATGCAGTATGCTCCCGGGTCACGGGGATCAACTCCACAGTAAACTCATTATCCCGCACTGCAACAACGGTAAGGGATACACCATCTATGGCAATACTGCCTTTTTCGGCAACCAGCGGGGCGATATTTTCCGGCAGTTCCACTGTAAGCTCCATATCGCCGCCGGGGCGTTCCTGCCACTTGACCACTTTGCCGGTGGAATCCACATGGCCGGAAACCAGATGGCCGTCCAGCGGGGAATTGAGCCGCAACGCCCGCTCCATATTCACCTGGCTTTGCAACGGCAATATGCCAAGATTGGTGCGTTTAAGTGTTTCAGACAAGGTATGGAAAGTCAGCACATTGCCTGATTGTTTTTCCAAAGTCAGGCAAGTGCCGTTGATGGCAATACTTTCGCCGAATTCAAGGTCGCTCCACACATCGTTGACTTCGATTTCCAACGCCAGACCGCTGCGGCTTTTTATAAAACCTGTTTTTTGTATCAATCCGGTAAACATACAATCAATCCTCAAATTTTACTTTGCCAGAAATTATCAAATCACAGCCCGCACGCTTTACTTGCAATTTTTCAAGATTTATCGCTTCGGCAAGTTTCACTGGGTCGGCTCCCGCCACCACACTGCGGCTGTTACGCCCGGTCAGAAGTTTGGGTGCCACATGAAACTCCACTTCGTCCACAATTCCGCACTGCAGGGCATTGCCGGAGAGCTCACCGCCGCCTTCCAGCAGGAGAGCGGTCACATTGTTTTCGCTCAAAGAGGTCAAAAGTTCCAGCCATTCAGCACGGTTTGCCGGAGCAACGGCTCTTACTGCCGGATCGTCGGGAAAATATTCACTGCGTAAAAGAGCTTCGCTCATTCTTGTATAGATAAGTTTCTGCGGCTGATTTTCCCAATTTTCCGGATTTCGCACGATCAATCCCGGACGGTCGAGCCGGACGGTTTCACCGCCGACCATGATCGCATCGCACCACTGCCGGAGCTGCTGTACCCGGTTCCGGGCTGCGGCTGAGGTTATCCACTTGCTGTCGCCGGAGGCGGTGGCGATCTTGCCGTCGAGCGTCATTGCCATTTTCAGCAATACATAGGGCCTTTGGCGGATGATGTGCGAAAAAAACGCCTTGTTCAGTTCCAACGCTTCTTTGCGGCATACACCGTTTTTTACTTCGATATTGGCTTGACGCAATATCCCAAAACCATTGCCCGCATGTTTGGGATTGAAATCCTCTGATGCACAGACTACACGCTTGATATTGGCTCTTTTGATCGCCTCGGTGCAAGGCGGGGTTCTGCCATAAGTCGAACAAGGTTCGAGTGTTACATAAATAGTTGCTCCGTCGGCGTTTTTGCCTGCCGCCGCCAGTGCGTTGACTTCCGCATGGGGCAATCCTGCTTTATGGTGATAGCCTTCGCCGACGATAACGCCGTTTTTCACCACCACCGCCCCCACCATCGGGTTGGGGGCTGTTCTGCCCCACGCCTGCCGGGCGAGAGCAAGGGCGTGTTTCATAAATACTTTGTCGGCGGCGGCTTGTGCGGACTTCATAAATATAAAAATCCCTTATTCAGCGTCGTTGCTCTGGAAGAGTGCCGCGGCATACATTTCAGGATCAAATTCCTGCAGATCCTCCGGAGCTTCTCCGAACCCGGTGAAGAATGTCGGCAGCTCAAATTCCCGGTGGATGGCAACAGTCATGCCGCCTTTGCCCGAACCGTCAAGTTTGGTCAAAACCAGACCGGTGAGGTTGGCGGATTTGCTGAATTCCCGTGCCTGACTCAAGGCGTTAGAGCCTAAACTGGCATCCACGGTCAGCCATACTTCGTGCGGAGCATCGGGACATGCTTTGCCGATGGCACGCACGATCTTGCTCAATTCATCCATCAGGGCCTTGCGGGTCTGCTGTCTGCCGGCGGTGTCGATCAACACGATATCGGCATGATTCTGCACGGCGTACTCGGCGGCGGCAAACGCTACACTTGCCGGGTCAGCCTGCGGTTTGCCGGCTACTACATGACAGTTGGTGCGTTCGCCCCACAGCTGGAGCTGTTCAACGGCGGCGGCACGGAAGGTATCTGCCGCACCGAGAACCACCTTTTTGCCTTCGCTCTGCCAGCGTTGAGCCAGTTTGCCGATAGTTGTGGTTTTGCCCGAACCGTTTACACCCACCATAAGGATCACCGTAGGCGAGGGGGCAGCGGCAAAGTTGATCTGACGCTGATTTTTGCGTAAAATTTCTGTAACCAGCTTGGTGGCTTCGCTGTAAATATCCGCACTGGTGCTGATCTTGCCCAGATCGTATGCTTCTTTGAGTTCTTTGACGATCTCGCCGGCGGCTTTTACGCCGAAATCGGCGGCGACCAGAGCAAATTCCAGCTCTTCAAATGCTTCGCTGTCCCATTTTTTTTCGCCGGTAAAAAGCCCGCTTATGGTACGCGAAACGCTTACTGCGGTCTTTTGCAAACCCTTTTTGAATATCGAAAACAACCCCATTACGCCTTGACTCCTTCGCGTTCCGGGCGGTTGAGGGTGCTTTTTACTGCGTTGAGTATGCCGTTGATAAAGTCGCAAGCCCGGTCATCGCTGTAATCGCGGGTGATAGATACGGCTTCGTCAATGCTTACCACCGGCGGAACATCGGTAAAGTTGAGCATTTCGGCAATGGCAACGGTCAATATGGCATAATCCACATTGGAAATACGCTCCAGCGACCAGTTTTTGACACTGCCTTTGATCGTTTCTTCGATACGGTCTTTATCATTGATGCATGCTTCGAGCAGTTTTTCGGCATATTCGCGGCACTTTCTGCCATAGCGGTTGGTGCCGATATGGTGTTCTTCGCCAGCCTGTTCAATAAATGCGTTCCAACTGGCCGCCGAAAACTTTTCTCCGGTCAGCGAACATTGGAAAAGATACTGCATGGCAAGCTCTCTGCCCATGCGTTTATTGTGCAGCCGTTCCGGACGGGACTGTCCGGTGTGTTCATTATCGTTGATCATTTTCTGCCTGCGATCTCAAAAAGTTATTTGCTCAACTGACGATTCAGGTTAGCCATTTCGATTGCCGCATGTGCCGCGTCGGCACCCTTGTTGCCGGCTTTGGT
>JAZSHD010000060.1:0-2014 GCA_045533055.1 Victivallaceae bacterium
TCAGCAAAGTCATCCAGATCAACAACATCTTCCGGTAAAATTTCCACATCAACGAAATTGGCGATTTCCGTAGAATAAATCCGGAATGTATCTTCCACATTGCTTTTGTACCCAATAAGTTCGTCCGGTACCGTCTCCCGTTGGGTTACTGACTGGATCAGCGAAGTTTTGCCTGCATTGAGTTTGCCGCATACCAGAATATTGACCTTGGGTATATTGGTTTTATCAGCACCCGGTTGGGCGGATGAAGATTCGTTTCCCGGTTCGGCGACTACGTCGATCCTCGGTTCAACGATTGGATTTTTGCTTAATTTCTCCAATGCAGTTTCCACGGCTTCCAGCTGCCGGTTGAAAACTTCCATAGTTTCCAGCAGTCCGGCGTTTTCCGGCAGCGGAAAAATCTGCACCTGCCCGGGGTAGAGCAAGTTCAGGTGATTAAGCAGTTTGACCAGAATCTGGTGGAACTCACCGGCAAGGCGGTCAAACTCTTCTTGGGTCAGCTCGCTGCCATTATGAAAACTCAATGCGACTTGTTCCGCCAACGCTGTGTAGGCGTTATTGGCAGAACCCAACTCTTTCTGCAATTCTTCAATCATACTTCTATACAACCTTCTGAAAATTTCTGTCATAGTAATTTTCTCCTTCTGCGGTTTAATATAAAAACCTATCTATGCCACGGGATGTCATACCAAGAATTTTTGGAAAAATTTTTCTTGAAATATTTCTGTCCAGAGGGCTTGAAAATCGGTTTATTACGGTTTATCTTAAAAATAAATAAGAAATTGTCATTCCGGTATGGGGAGAGCTATGAGTGTTCAGAGCCGTCAGGCGTTGCGTTTGATAAAATTTGTTTCGGAGATGAAGAAAAATCATTTCCCCAATGCCAGCAGTTTCAGCGAGCTGTTGAAAAGAATTGAGTTAATGGAAAATGTCCCCTGTGCCTGCAGTGAACGCACGGTTGCCCGGGATATAAAAGTGTTGGAGCAGGAATATAATGCCCCCATAGCATACGATCCGGTCAATCGCGGCTATTACCTTTAATATCCGTGGGATCTAGATGTGCCGATCATGGGCGACGAAATATTGAGTATGACCCTTTTGGGCACCCAGCTGGCGGGCGATATAGTGCCGGAGCCGCTGAAAAGCGATATAAGTTCGGCAATGGAAAAAACTTTGACCGGCAACGATTCGGAGTTTTTTGATCAGGCAATGATCGAATCGCTGTTGTGTGCCACAACCATCAAAGCGGCGGTCAATCCGGAGATTTTCAAAACTGTTTTTGATGCGTGGCGAATGCATCAGGTAATCAAACTGAGCTACAAAAAGCCCAATGGCGAAAAATCCGAACGCAATTTCGAGCCGCACATCATCGCGTTTCATCAAGGCATCTGGTATGTCAAAGGCTATGAACATTTGACCAGGAATATCAAGACCTACGCCATCCAGCGTATCAGCAAAGTGGAGTTTGCTCTTGATGTATTTGTCAGCGATAAACATTTAGTGGAGCATACCCGGCGCAACGGACTTTTTGAATACCCCAGAATCGACGGGGTGAAACTGCATTGCGACGCTGCGACCGCCTTTTATTTATACGAACACCAGAAGGTCAAAAAGTTTAAGATAGAGCCGCAGCCGGACGGATCTCTGATAATCACACTGCGTCCTGCTATTGAGCACGAGGTAATAAGGTTTGTACTTGGCGAAGCGGGCAGAATAAGAGTGTTATATCCGGAAGAACTGCGAAAAAAAGTGGCAGAAGCCGGAAAAAATATCTGGGAAAAAAATTTCTGAAAAAACAGCAAAGAAGTAAAAGCCATGGACAAAGCCCCATGGTTCAATTTGAGTGACAGGGATTATTGGATTGAGGAATACAAAAAAAGATGCAGGCTTTGGGCTATACGCCTGAACAAATTGAGCAACATATAAAAGAAAAACTGGAAATAGAAGAAGCCATTGAACAGGAGGAAAAGCAACGGCAGCAGGAAATCGCCGAAATGTATGAAAAACTTCCACC
>JAZSHD010000175.1:0-15851 GCA_045533055.1 Victivallaceae bacterium
AAAAAGGTTTTTCCCTCTTCCCCAAGGCTCCCATATCAACCTTTATCGGGAACAAAGCATTAACCAAACGACCCGAAGGAGTTTTTATGAGTGCCCCTGCTCCCATAAGTTACTTATTTGATTTTTTAAGTTATCCGGAAAATCTGCGGAAGTGCCGGTTGAATGAATTTGCCGCCAACGGGGCAAAACATCTGGTATTAAGTTCGCCCTTGCTCAAACACCTGATCGCCCACCCGGAGCAGGCAAAAAAGTTTGCCGCTGAACTGACAGAGTCCGGTTTGAGTTTCGGCGATGCCCACGCTCCTTACGGTATGCACTGGGATTTGATCTGCGTCTTTGAAGAGGAACGGCCAGCCTTGTTCATCCGTCAGAAAATGGCGTTGACAATGGCTGCCGAACTGGGGTGCAAGACTGTTACCATGCACACCGGGGCCGACCACCTTTTTCCGGAAATACCGGCAGAAAAACATCTTTCCAGAGCTTGCGATATGCTGGAAAAACTTTTGCCGGAAGCTGAAAAACTCAACATCACTATTGCCGTGGAAAACGGCTGGAGCAAACTTACTTCGCTGGATACGCTTTTGTATTTGCGTAAAAAGTTTCCCACCCCCAGCTTCGGATTCTGCTACGACTCCGGCCACGCTAATATCATGGACAGCGGCCGGCTGCATACTGAAGGCGAAGCCTATTTGCGTTGGAACGCGGTGGGCGTGGCAGTTCCGCCGTGGGAAGATGCCGCAGTGCGGCTGGAACGGATGCTGCCGGATGTGGTCAACTGCCATTTGCACGACAATTACGGCAACAAAGATCAGCACGATCTGCCCGGCAAGGGCAATGTAAAGTGGGATAAAATCGTACCGCTTCTGCAAAAAGCTCCCCGTTTGCAGGCTGTGCAGTGCGAAGTAAATCTGGAACGCAACGCTTTGCCGGTCAAAGCTGTAACTGAAACATTCGACAAACTTTTCCAATAAGGATAACACCATGAACAATGTACCTGTAACTTTTTTGATGCCCTATATCGAAGACGAAAAAACCCGTAAAGTCCTGTGGAGCGAATGTGCCGCCAACGGCATTGAAAATGTCGTATTGCGTGAAGACCTCATAAGCTCCATAAAGTTAGATCCGGCAAGGGCAAAAGTCTATCAGGATGAATTGAACGATGCCGGGCTGAAGTTCGTCGATGCCCACGCCCCCTTTGGTGCGGCGGTGGATATGAACAATTTTGACGACTCCGGTTTGCTGGCACTCAACCACATACTGCATTTGCATATTGCAGCTTTGATGGGGGTAAAAACCATAACCATCCATATCGGCAACGACTCCAATCTGCCGGGTGTATCTGTTGCACAGCAGCAGGACAACATCTGCCGGATGCTGGATAAACTTCTGCCGGAAGCCGAAAAGCTGGATGTAGCCATCGCTATTGAAAATATCTGGGTACCGGTAAATACACCGGAAAATCTGTGGGTGCTCAAAAAGCGATTCCCCACCCCTTATTTAGGGTTCTGTTACGATGCCGGGCATGCCAACCTTATGAGCCGCACCCACGGCAGTATCCAAACCAATTCCGCCGCCCGTACCTACTGGGAAAAATGCAACGCCGGAGTTCCCGCATGGGACGATGATATTCTGGAAAAGATGCTGCCGGAACTCATCAACTGCCATCTCCACGATAACATGGGCGATATCGACGATCACAACCTGCCGGGCAGCGGTACTATCGACTGGCAGAAAACTGTTGCTCTGCTGAAAAAAGCCCCCCGCATAAAAGCCATCCAAAGCGAAGTTATCATTGAACGCAACGCAATAGCGGTAAAAGATGTTGCAACGAAATTCAAAGAGCTTTTCAACTGAAGAATGCAACATATAAAAAAGGGCAGCTGCGTTGCAACAGCTGCCCTTTTACTTTAGCTCTGTACCCAATAAGGGTCGGTACTTGAGGAGGGGAAAAAGACCTTTTGAGGAAAGGTCCTTTTTCCCCTCCTCAAACTCCACCCCTTTTTTCCAAACCTTTTACCCGCATTTATCTTTTTGCTTCGCAAAAAGATAAATGCCATTCAAATTTTGAAAAATATCTCAATGCACAGGTATATATGTCATTTTTTACTACCTACCCGCATTGGGAACAGAGCTTTACTTTATCAAGTGGTCGTTTTATTGTTTGGCTTCTTCCTTTTCAGCTTCGGCTTTAGCCTCGGCTTCGGAGAATTTTGCTTTGTCGGAAAGCGATACATTGCCTTCCACTGCCCCGTTATCCAGCGGGTCAACGGTGCGTTTTTCCAAATCACGGAACAGGCGGTACATATCTATCACCCCGCCAATGCCGAACCAGAAAGTGGAGATAAATGCCACGATCCCGGGGATCAGCAATGTGGTGATAAAGAAATAGTGCCCCCACCACTCAATGGGCCACGGCGTAACTGCATTCCAGATTATTACCAGAATAAATGCCAGAATAAACTTGTAGATAAAGCTGTAAATAAATACGCTCCAGGCGATCACCCGGTCAGAGCGGGTGTATTCAGGCGTGATACCGATGAGTTTGCTGAAAATGGTCTTCCATGACCAGTGCATCTTCTCTTTCTTTTCGCCGTCGGTATTGTAGATACCCCGGTGGAGCATGCGGTCAAGGTTGAAGGGCTTCCGCTGGGTAGCCGCCGAAACTGCCACATAGATCAAAAGAGTAATGATCATGGTCAAGAGATAGAGCTCGTAAGAGTTGATGGGGAACTTTACGGGGTCCATCTTCCAGACCACATAGGGGTTGAGTGGTGCCGAAACCGCTTCCAGAAATCTGCCAAGCGGTTCCACCCAGTTGTGTTTTGCCAGCCACGGATAGACCACATCTGCCCAGTTACGCTGCACAAAGATACTGCCAAAAGATAAGAGCATACCGGATACCAGCGACGCAAATGCCCCGGCAGTGTTCCCGAAACGGCTGTAAAGCCCGAAAATCATCACCGGCCCGCAGCCGCCCAGCCACATCATACACATCAAAGTAACAAACAAGTTGATGTAATCCAGCTGCGACATGAAGAAACTGCCGCACAAAAAGAACACCCCTACCCCGATGGATGCCCACCGCAACAGCCACATGTGCTGTTTGGGTGTGGGCTGCTTTTTCATCAAAGGCAGTATCACATCCTGTGTAAAGGTCAAACTGGCACTGAATATCCGGGTATCATCTGTGGAGATCATTGCCAGCACCAGCAGCAGACAGAACAACCCCATGATCACCGGCGGCAGCATTTCCCGCATGGCCGATGCCATCATCAGCTGATGATAAAGCGTGCGGTATTCCTGAAAGCGGGCGTTGCCTTCGGCTTCGCCTTCGTAGCTTTTAAATGCTTCGTGGGCGGCATTGAGTACCGGCGTATCCAGATTTTTTTCCTGCGAAAGCGGTGCATCTTTGCCGATATTATGCACCTGTTCCGGTACACTGGCAATTCGCTGAACAAAGTCTGCACGCTTATCGGGTTGCACCAATTCCTGCGAAATATGTTCACTTAAAGCGATCTTGATCTTGCGGGCATCAGTAGCAAAACTCTTGTGATTCATCATCACAATAATACCGATGGCGATCAGAACATAAAAAAGCATGTTCAATGCACCACGCCAGGTACCCAGCAAACCAGCCATTTTCTGTTCGTGGGGCGACTTGGCTGCCGTACTGTAACCGGCACCGATCCAGCTGGCACGGTGAATAATGCTGGTAACGACTGCCAGAATGACCGTCAGCAAGTTGAAGTCCCGCAAATTGGATATGTCGTAGGGGTTGAGAAAACTTTCATCCGCCACCCGGTCGCTCATTACCGGCACGATATCCGTTGACCAGTTGAACTTCCACAAAATGAAGATCACAAAAATCACCATCAGCGGAAAAAGGAACATACCCTGCAATGCGTCAGTGATCAAAAGCGAAAGCGTACCGCCGCAGCAGATAAGCGTGATCGCCAGTGTCAGACAAATCGTTACAATGATAACAAAAGTTGATACCTGCACACCGAAAATATTTACCGAATGAGGCAAGTCCAAAAAGTAGATAAAGAACCGTGCCGCAATCGCCGGCATGATCATATTGGCCAGCATTTCCGATACACTGCGTAAACACGACGCAAAAATACGGAACGACCGGTTGTAACGCATTTCCAGAAACTGCCCCAGACTCATGGCTTTCGTTTCCCTGAACCGGTAAGTGCAGTACCCGAACAAACTTATGACCACCCCTAACGGCAGCAGGATATTGTTCCAGAATACCAGAGCAAAACCGGTTTTGTAATGCACTTCAACATACGCCGCCAGCCCGATAATGGAAAGAGCCGCCGCCACATCGCCAACGCTGATAACATATCGCCCTGCCACCCGACCGGCAGAGAGGAAGTCCGCTACACTGCGGACATACTTCATGGAGTAGATACCCACCCCCATAATAATAGCGGTCGGAATAATCAATATAAGCCAATCGCATAAAGTCATAATTATTGCTTCCTTTGATTTTATTCCCCGGAAGCAATGCTATGTGTTTTTCAGGAACTTTTGCCCAATCTGCGGGCCCGCCGTTTTTCCACCAGATTTTTTACCCCGATATAGGTTATGGGGGTCATTATTGCTGTAAGAATGGCTCCCCCGATGAAAAAAGCTATAGTCAAATGCCAGCCCAATGCAAAAAGTGAGTCAAAACTCTGTTTTGCCAACACATTTTCCATGGCAGATCGTATTTGTTCCCAGGATAAGTGACCACCCATCAAGCGGTCACCAACATAACATTGCAGCGGATAAATGAAAAATACTGTAACATGATTGGTAAGCAGTGTACCCAGTGTAGCACCGATTTTGCTGCCCCGCATGATAAACGAAGCAGGTATGGAAATCAAAAGCTGGGTACCGAATGGGAAAAAACATCCGCAAAACATACCGATCGCCCAACCGCGGGCTATATATTTGGCATCTGCCTTCTCGCGAAGTATCTTCGCGTACAGCCGCAAAATGGCTCTGCGTGAAAATATTTTTCCCAATTTCATACCAATACTCTCCTGTCAGTGAAAATCTTCACTTTTTCTTTTTACACGGTCAACCCTTCTCTGCCGCCGCAGCGGAATGACCTTTCTTTTTTCTGAATTTATTGTAAAACACGATCACCGGCGATGCCACATACAAACTTGAGTAGCTGCCGACAATAATACCCAATGCAATAACCAGCATAAAGTCGCTGATGGCTATACCGCCAGCTGCCAGCATGACCGCCACTACCAGAAATGTGGTCAAACTGGTCAGCACGGTACGGCTCAAAGTCCGGTTCAAGCTCATATCCACAATGTTTTCAAAGCTCAACTCCGGATGCAGTTTGCGTTCTTCCCGGATACGGTCAAAGATCACGATGGTATCATTGATGGAGTAACCGATGATCGTCAGCAGACCCGCCACCACCGGCAAACTCATTTCCCGCCCGGTCAGCACAAAGACTCCCAGCGACAATATCACATCGTGCACCAATGCCAGAATCCCGGCACAGGCGTAATTGAACTCGTAACGCAGCGACACATAAACGATCATACCCAGAAATGCCAGCAAAAGCGAAATCACCGCATTGCGGGTCATTTCCACCCCGACCAGAGCACCGATCAAAGTAGCGGAACCATCTTTGAGTTCAAGCTCCGGATATTTTTGATTGAGCAGAGTTTGGATATGTTCGCCGATACCGGAAGTACCGGCGGAAAATTTCTTTTCAAAGCCTTCCCGCAGAAGAATTTCCACCTTGCGGTTATCGCTTTGCGATGCACTGCTTTTGTAGGTAACTTTTGCGGGCATGGCATTGGCCTGCAAAGTACCTTCCAACTCTGCGACCGGAATGCGTTCATTAAAAGAGTAGCTCAACAGCGTACCGCCGGTAAAGTCCACGCTCAACATATTTCTACCCTTGACCGCAAACAAAACCAAGCTCAAAACGATCAATATCAGCGAAACAGGCACGGCGATCCGGCTCTGTTTCAGGAACGGGATGTTGGGCTTGCTGAAAAATTTCAGCATAGAAAGTTTCACATCCGGTTTGATCACCAGCAGCCAGTCGAACAAAACCCGGCTCATAAAGAGTGCTGTGAACAAACTGGCAATGATCCCGATAGCCAGACTGACGGCAAATCCCTTCACCGCACCGGTACCGAAATAGATAAGAATAAGTGCCACCACCAAAGTAGTCAAATTGCCGTCCAGCACCGCCGAATACGCCTGCTTGAAGCCATTGTTGATAACTGCCAGCGGGGATTTACCCTGCTCAAACTCTTCACGCATACGCTCAAAAACCAGCACATTGGCATCCACTGCCATACCCAGAGTCAGAATGATCCCGGCAATACCCGGCATGGTCATAGTTGCCCCGAATGCCGCCATAGAACCGAGGATCAGCACCACATTGGCAACCAATGCACAAACGGCAATACAACCTGCCAACCGGTAATATACTATCATAAATATCGCCAGCAGCACCAGTGCGATCAAGCCCGCCCGGATACCGTTGCTTACATTATCAGCCCCCAGCGTGGGGTCGGTATCGTAAACTGCCTGAACTTCCACCTGAAAGGGGAAACTGCCGCTGTTGAGTGCGTCGGCAATATTGTTGGCTTCCTCCATGGAAAAGCGTCCGGTGATCTCCGCCTGACCTCCGGCGATCCGATCCTGGATGACCGGGGCACAATAGAGTTTGCCATCCAGCACAATGGCAAGCTGCCGCTTCACATTTTTGCCTGTAACAGTGGCAAACTGGGCGGCACCCTTACTGTTGAATTTAAGAGAAATGGCAATGGAACCGTACTGGGTCTGCACCGCCTGTGCCCGGTCGACCGCATTACCGGTCATCTGGGGCCGTTTTTCCACAATATATACACTGCCGGAACTGTCACGCTTGCCGGAAACCTCCCGCAAACGCTCATAGCCAATGGGCACAATGCCGTTATTGGCAACGATCTCGCTTGAACGGGGATGCACCAGCCGGAACTCCAGCTTGTTGCTCATACTGATAAGTTTTTGCAGTTTGTCTTTTTCGTCTTTAGATACGATAGGAGCTTTCAGCGAAAGAGCCGTAGAGGCAAAAGGAGCGATCTCACTTTCAAAAATGTTTTGCGATTCCAGCCGCTTACGCAGTGCTTCCATAGCCAGATCCCGATATTCCCGGAAATTTTCTTTCAGTTTTTTCCGGGCTTCATCGTAGCTTACCCCGCTTGCTGCCAGTGCCGCATAGTCGGGTTTCAAGTCAAGCACAAATTCCACACCGCCGTTAAGGTCAAGCCCCAGACGGATGGAACTTGACGCCTTTTTCCGGATCATGCTGATAACTTCGGAATTGTCGAAGGCTTGCTCAAAAACCGTCAAATCTTTCAACTCAATGCCTTGGGATTCCGCACTTTCCAGCACGGCAGCTGCCGGATAAAGGTCGGCACGCTTCTGCTGGGCGGCTTTGGCTTGAACGATAACACTTTCCACCTTCTTTGAATCGGCATTTTCTTTAAGCGACCCGGTGAAGGTTTCGTAAAAATCCAGCGGCTTGAGTGGGTGAATAGCGCAGGCAAACACGGCGATCACACCCAATACCAGAAAAGTTCTGAGCCGTAAAAAATCTTTCATTAACAAATACTTTCCAACTTTGACTGATCAGCTCCGGCACCATTGCCGAACTGATCGGGTATACAATTTTTTTGCAAGCCGGGAAGTTTAACAACCGCAATATAACAACATCTTCCCGGCTTATCCAACAATAAAGTTCACGCCAAAGGTCCGGCACGAGATGGCAAAATCTTTTGCCACAGCCTGCGATAATATGTCAGTAAGGGCTGTTTGTGCCATAAAAAACTCTTGTCGGTTATCGTGGAAAATCCGTCAGGGCTCAACACTTCCACGGCATTGTTCTGGGGAGAGTTCATTGTCCGGAAATTATTGCGGTTATCCAGCCGCAGAGCCGCATTGGTCCGGCAGCGGTAATTCCAGCGGACAGCGGCTTCGTCATCGGATCTATCACCGGGGAAATCGGCAAGCTGCGAACTTTTCAGTGTAGAAGCCTTCGGAGAAAATTCAACTTCCAGAGGCAAAGTTCCACAGAGAGTAAACAACGAGAAAAAAGCAAAAAAGAGTACAAAACAGCAGCAGATCTGCCGGAACAAATTTAGATTGTATCTGAACTCTTTAAGCATAGCTTTTCTGTTACCCTGTAAAAATTTATCTAATCAGGGTAATATAGCTTAAATAGTAATCTTATGCAAAAAAAATCTGATTTTTTATCAGTTTTTACAGCGAATGATCAGCAACAAATTCGATGGCAGCAGCAAAAAGTTGACATGCTCTATGCAAAAATTCTCCAAACCAAGCTCTTTACAGATAGTTTTCAGGAGTTTTTTATCCAGCAAATTAAGGTTCTCTTCCTTGCTCAAATAGTCAAGTTTTAATAACCGCAACAACGCCCGGTGCCACTTTTTCGGCAGCCAATGCAAAAATGGCAAATAAGTGTGGAATTCAAAAGGGTGATACCGGTTGGGCGTAGTCAGGAATACATACTTTTTGCTCACCCGGCAAGCCTCGGCAATAAACTTTTTCTGCCGCTCCAGACAGCCCACATGCTCCAATACCGCCGAAGAAAAGACCAAGCCAAACTCATTATCCGCAAAAGGCAGATCACAGCCGTCACCCTGCACAAATTTCACCCCCGGAAAAATCTCTTCCAAAACTGAAGCATCCTGATCGCTTAACGCAGTAATGCGTTCTTTGTGCGGATAAAAACACTCAAAAAAGTTGGAATACGCCGCTTCGGCATCGGCAGTTACGCCCACATCCAGGATTTTTTCCATAGCTTCGAGATCAATATTTTCAATCAATTTGGTGTATATTTTTTTCCGCACCCTGAACGCCATTTTTGCTCCGGGAGAATCGGGAGTGACCACGCTGGCTATTTGAGTATTTACTTGCATAAAATATTCCGTATTACTTTTTCAAAAGATTTCTGGCACAGGTCCTTGCTTGATTTATTATCTCTTTTTCGCCGGGGACTATGCGGTTTTTCATCAATACTTTGCCATTGCAGATAACTGTATCTACACAGCTTGAGTCAGCTGAATAGACCAGATTGCTGACAGGATCGTGGTCGGCGATCATCATAGGTGTATCAAGGTCGATCAGCACCAGATCGGCTTTTTTGCCTTCGGCTATGACTCCGGCATCGATATTGAAGGCTTGGGTCCCGTTGACTGTGGCACAATCAAAAATTTCGTTTACGCTGCAAGCTGTGGAACTGTTTTGCTCGTTTTTGGCACCCAGTGCACCGAATTTCATCTCGTCAAACATGGAAAGATTGTCGCTGGAAGCACATCCGTCGGTACCAAATGTGATATTCACTCCGGCATCGGCAAGGCTCCGGAAACGGAATTTGCCGCTGGAAAGTTTGTAGTTGCTGCATGGATTATAAGATACCGAAACTTTGCGTTCAGCAAGAATTTCTATATCTCTATCGGAGAGATGCACACCGTGTGCCGCCACCGTCTTTTCCGAAAGCAAGCCCAGAGTATCCAGATACTCCACCGGGCTCATTTTGTGCAGAGCCTGACACTCTTCCACCTCGTAAGCGGTTTCGGATAAATGTGTATGTATAAAAAGGTTTTCGCAAGCGGCTCTTTCGGCGATTTGCCGCAAAGTTTTTTCGTGAACCGTATAAATGGCATGGGGTGCCAAAGTCAGAGTTATGCGGTCGGAATACGCCTGCCGGTCAGCCCAGAGTTGTTCGTTATCAAAAATATATTTGGAGCGTTTTTCCGGCAGCGTGGTATCAATGGCGATCATGCCGATCGCCGCCCGGACGCCCATTTCTTCGGCAGCACGGAGGGTTTCCGCCGGAAAAAAGTACATGTCGTTAAAAAACACGCTGCCGGATTTGATCATTTCCAGAATGGCAAGTTTGCTGCCAATATAAACCGCTTCGGAAGTTAAATTATTTTCGGCGGGCCAGATGTGTTTTTCCAGCCACTCCATAAGCTCCAGATTATCGGCGATCCCCCGCAAAAGGGTCATTGCCCCGTGGCAGTGTGTGTTGTAAAATGGCGGAACCAATAGTTTGCTGCAGCCATTGATGACACTATCGAATCGACCTTCAAGCACCGGAGCGATCCGGCTTATCCGGTCATTTTCGATCGCCACATCCACAATATTGCCGTTAAACAGCACCTGACTTATTTTTATACTCATAGAACACCCCCTTTTCACAATCCTGCCGCCGCAAGTTCTTCGGCTATAACGCCATTGCTCTCAACGATCTTCCAATATCCATCATGCACAGTTCTGTCGATTTTATTCAATCCGCCGGAGTAAGTTTTTTTCAGCAGTTCCACTGCCGCCTGATTGTGCAGTGCCATGGTTGGATCGATATAACGCAAAAGCGTAGGTTCAGCAAGAATAAAATTCAAAGGCTGTTTATTGTTGAGCATCCGTTCCAAAGGGATCGCTTTGCCCCACTCATCTTCCACACCCATATTGACCATGATTTGTTTGCCTTCAAGCAGAATTTTTATGTAATCGCTATCCGCCAGAGCATCGGCTTTGCCCGTAGAACTTACTACGCACCAGGCTTGCCGCAGGTGTTCCATGACCAGCTTGCGGTCAAAGCGGCTGACCAGTGTACCATTTACGCACTTTGTTACCACAGCGGGGTCATCCACCGCAACGACCTTGGCTCCGGCTTTCCCCGCATAAAAAACCACGCCGCGACCAACCTTGCCGCAGCCCATAACTACAATATTTTTCCCGGCGACATCGTGCCCCAGAAACTCCATGGCACGGAGAAAACTCTCGCCGGTGCCCAGACAGGTTTCAATGGCTTTGATCCGGCTGTCGTCCACATTTATCACCGGCAAAACACTTCCGGCAAAGTGATAGGCTCCCGACCGGGTCAGCTCGGCAAATCCGTAACAGGGGCGTAAATCGCGGTAAACAGCGTTGCAGTCAAGGATCAAATCAAACTTTCCTGGAATATCACAGTTATAAACACATTCCACCCCAATACTTTGCAGAAAATCAATGATTTTTGGGTCATAGGGTATACTGTCGCAATAACCAACCGTAAGGTCAGCTCCGGCAGCCAGCAAATTCATATATTTTAAAAGCGTATTGCCAAAGACGGGCGTACCGTCCAACACTTTGATTCCTGCAAGGGGGCGGGTTTTGCTCCACAACTCAAACTGATAAGCCAATGCCGGATATTCATAAACAGCATAGCGGGAGTTGAGAAATTTTTCAATAAGGTTTATTTGTTTCATCACTCACTCCAAAAAGTTGACATAATTCATCAAATCTTGCCAAACTTGCATCGCCAAATTTAGCCATGGATCTGCGGACTTTGCCCAAGGTTTTCTCCTGCTGATCGCCGGATTTGCTGAAAAATTTATCGGCTAACGCAATAAGTTTTTCTTCGTTGGAAAGCGGGAGATAATCCTGAACTTTCAGCGGCAAATTCTGTTTGACGACCTCTTCGGCTGTAATGCCCGAACCGGTGTGGCGTTCGCAAATAAGAGCATATTTTTCAAGGTCAAGACCATGCGTTTTGCCATAGCTTCGGAGCATTTCGCCGCCCAAAGTACCATGCTCAATATAGTTGGCACTGCCCTCGCAAAGGATCCCGGGAGCGTGACAGTGCCCGATGCCAATATCGTGGAGCATGGCACCATTTCTGACCACAAACAAATCCACGGGGACTGTGGAAGCTGCGGCAATACTCAAAGCCTTGTTGCAAACCTGCGTACTGTGCAAGATAAGCAGATCCCGCAACGGGGACGGCGGATAAAAAAACTCAATGATTGTAAGCGGATCAAGGGTGCTTGCCATAGAAAACCTTTCGTTGTAAGTATACTATAACCGAAAAGAAGATTTTTTCAAGCGGCAAGAAGAGATTTTTTAAGCAGGGCAACAGGTTTGATGGCGGCAAAAACAGGGAACGAACGGGAACGAACGGGAAAACATTGATGGCAACTGTCGGACAAGTCGGACAGGTCGGACAAGTCGGACAGGTCGGACAGGTCGGACAAGTCGGACGGGTCGGACAAACCTCGCCAAGCACAACCCATTCCCAAGCTCGCCGACTGCCCATCCAGCGTTGGGAGCAATCACATGGGCAGTGCGATTTGGCAGGGCAAACAGTGGGAGGTGGAAATGTAAAAATCGGCTGCTACTCGTAGAGTAACTGCCCGGCACAACCCATTCTAAAGCTCGCCGACAGCCCCCAGCCCGGTGAACAGACAACCGGGCAGTGCGATTTGGCAGGGCAAACAGTGGGAGGTGGAAATGTAAAAAAAGGCAGCTACTCGTAGAGTAACTGCCTTTTTTGCTCGTTTCCAGCTCACCCGTCTGCACGCCCAAGCGTGCGTCCGGATGGCTGTTCACCGGGCATTACATCATCCCGGGCATGCCGCCCATGCCGCCTGCGGGCATAGCGGGTTCTTTTTCTTCCTTGATGTCAGTGATCAAGCATTCGGTGGTCAACATCAGACCGGCGATGCTGGCGGCGTTCTGCAATGCGGAACGGCTCACCTTCTTCGGGTCGATGATACCTGCCTTGAGCATGTCGCAGTATTCGCCGGTGGCGGCGTTGAAGCCTTCGGCACCCTTGAGGCCGATGACTTTCTGGACTACGACAGAGCCTTCGTAACCGCCGTTGGCAGCGATCTGACGCAGGGGTTCGGCAACGGCACGAACCACGATGTCGGCACCGATAGCTTCGTCACTGGCAAGTTTCAAATCGGCAACTGCCTTGGAGGCACGGATCAAAGCAACACCGCCGCCGGCAACGATACCTTCTTCGACTGCGGCACGGGTGGCGTGCAGAGCATCGTCCACACGGTCTTTCTTTTCTTTCATTTCAACTTCGGTAGCAGCACCGATTTTGATAACGGCAACGCCGCCAGCCAATTTGGCAAGGCGTTCCTGAAGTTTTTCGCGATCGTAATCGGAAGTGGTTTCCACGATTTCACGCTTGATCTGGGCAACACGCCCCTGGATGGCACTGGCTTTACCGGCACCTTCGACGATGGTGGTGTTTTCTTTGTCGATGGTCACGCGTTTGGCTTTACCAAGTTCCTTGGTGGTAACATTTTCCAGCTTGATGCCCAAATCTTCGGTAATGCAGGTACCGCCGGTCAGAATAGCGATATCCTGCAGCATGGCCTTGCGGCGATCGCCGAAACCGGGAGCCTTCACAGCACAGACATTCAAGCTGCCGCGCATCTTGTTGATGACCAATGTGGAGAGTGCTTCGCCTTCCACATCTTCAGCAATGATCAGGAGCTGTTTGCCTTCTTTGGCAACGGCCTGCAGCACGGGGAGCATGTCGTTGAGGTTGCTGATCTTCTTTTCGTTGATGAGGATGTAGCAATCTTCCAACACTGCTTCCATAGCTTCGGCATCGGTCACGAAATAGGGGCTGATGTAGCCCTTGTCGAACTGCATACCTTCGACCACATCCAGAGTGGTTTCCATGGCTTTGGCTTCTTCGACGGTGATGGTGCCGTCTTTGCCGACTTTGTCCATGGCGTCAGCAATGATGTCGCCAATGGTGCTGTCGCCGTTGGCGGAAATAGTGGCAACCTGGGCGATCTGTTCACGGGAGCTGACTTTCTTGCTCATCTTGGTCAGTTCGTCGGTAACGGCGGCAACTGCCTTGTCGATACCGCGTTTGAGTTCCATGGGGTTGGCTCCGGCGGTAACATTTTTAAGACCTTCACGGTAGATGGCTTCGGCAAGCACGGTAGCAGTGGTGGTACCGTCACCGGCAACATCATTGGTCTTGCTGGCAACATCTTTGACCATCTGGGCACCCATGTTGGCATAGGCATCTTTGAGTTCGATTTCTTTGGCAACAGTGACACCGTCTTTGGTGACTGCGGGGGCACCGTATTTTTTGTCGATAACCACATTGCGGCCCTTGGGACCGAGAGTGACTTTGACTGCCTTGGCAAGCAAAGAAGCACCTTCCAGCACGCTGCGGCGGGCTTCATCGGAGAAAATAAGCTGTTTAGCCATAATATTTATATTCCTGTTTTTAAGTTTTTAAACGATTCAGCCAACAATGGCGAGGATGTCGTCAGAGCTGACGATCTTGTATTCTTTGTCATCGACCTTGACTTCGGTGCCGCCGTAACGGCTGGTCAGAACGATATCACCGACTTTGACATCAAAGGGAACCTTTTTGCCATTGTCATCGGTTTTGCCGGTACCCAAAGCAACAACTTTGAATTCCTGGGGTTTTTCCTTGGCAGCATCCGGAATGATGATGCCACCCTTGATCTGCTCCGCTACTTCGCAGAGTTCCAACAGCACGCGGTCGCCCAACGGCTTAACATTGACTTTAGCCATTTTTACTTTCCTTTCTTTGTATGTTAAATGGTTTTTGGTTTATTTTAATAATATACTTTTATAATATAGCATTAAATCAACTCTCCTGCCACTTTTTCGCAGCAGGAGAGTGGAGTTTTTTATCAGTCAACCACTTCGGCGTCGACTACATTGCCGTCATCTTTTTTGGTGTTGTTATCGCTCTGGGGGGCGGCACCGGGATTGGCACCGGCGGCTCCGGCGGCAGCGGCGGCTTCCTGCTGCTGCTTGTAGATAGCTTCACCAAGTTTCATAAATTTCTGTTCAAAAGCGTCGGTGGCAGCCTTGATGGCGGCGGTGTCGCTGCCTTTGAGCAGTTCTTTGATCTTATTGATGTCGGCTTCCAGATCGCTCTTGAGAGCGGCATCGACCTTGTCGCCCAGCTCGTTGAGCTGCTTTTCCGCCTGATAGGTCATGCTGTCGGCACGGTTGCGGACTTCCACAGCTTCTTTGGCGGCCTTGTCTTCGGCTTCGTGGGCCTTGGCTTCGTTGACCATGCGTTCGATCTCGTCATCGCTCAAGCCGCTGGAAGCGGTGATGGTGATGGCCTGTTCCTTGCCGGTACCCAAATCTTTGGCGGTAACATGCAAGATACCGTTGGCGTCGATATCGAAAGTCACTTCGATCTGGGGTACGCCGCGGGGAGCCGGTGCAATGCCGTCAAGCCGGAAGTTGCCGATACGCTTGTTGTCGGCAACCATTTCCCGCTCGCCCTGGAAGACATGGATATCTACCGAAGGCTGGTTGTCAGCAGCGGTGCTGAAGATTTCGCTCTTGCGGTGGGGAATGGTGGTGTTGCGGTTGACCATCTTGGTCATCACGCCGCCCATGGTTTCGATACCCAGCGAAAGCGGAGTAACATCCAGCAGCACGACATCGTTGACTTCTTTGTTGAGCACGCCGCCCTGAATAGCAGCACCGCAGGCGACCACTTCGTCGGGGTTGACGCCTTTGTGAGGCTCTTTGCCGAAGATCATCTGGGCAGTTTCCTGCACTTTGGGCATACGGGTCATACCGCCGACCATGATCACTTCTTTGATACTGGATTTGCTGACCCCGGCATCTGCCAAACAGCGTTCGCAGGGAGCCTGGGTGCGGGTCAGCAGCGGGTCAACGAGTTTTTCCAGCTGGGCACGGGTCAGAGTTATATTCATGTGCACCGGACCATCGGCGTTCATGGAAATAAAGGGCAGATTGACATCGGTGCTCATGGAGCTGGAGAGTTCGCACTTGGCTTTTTCGGCAGCTTCCTTCAACCGCTGCAATGCCTGGGTATCTTTACGCAGGTCAACGGAGTTTTCTTTCTGGAACTCCTCGGCAAGGTAGTCGATGATGGCGGCGTCAAAGTCGTCACCGCCCAGGTGGGTATCGCCGTTGGTGGCATCGACTTCAAAAACGCCGTCGCCGATTTCCAGAATGGAGATATCGAAGGTACCGCCCCCGAGGTCGTAGACTGCCAC
>JAZSHD010000121.1:0-2546 GCA_045533055.1 Victivallaceae bacterium
AAAATGGGACCGACGTATGCCAAAAAGGGCGATGCGATGTACACATATTACCTCTGCACCAAAGACAGCAAACGCGCAGAAACTATTTGTCCCGTAAGCCGGATCACCGGCGGTGAAATCGAGTCGGCGGTACTGCTTCACATCAAAAAAATCCTGATGACACCGACCATTGTCAATCAGCTTGCCCGGAACTTGAATACCCCCGGCAAGGAGGTCGCAGAAATACTGAATAAACTCACTCCGCTGTGGGATGAGATGTTCCCGGCAGAACGCAATCGGCTGATGCAGTTGCTGCTCAAAAAAGTAACGCTGTATGAAGATCACCTTGACCTTGACATCCGCACCGCCGGAGTGGAACAAATATTGGAGGAACTGGACTATGAAGACCACGATTGAACCATTGGAAGACGGCAACACCCGGATCCGCATTCCCATTGAGTTTCATTATGACAACGGCCGCAAGCGGATATTTTTTCCGGAAATGCCCGATGCACATTTGGAAATCAACGAGTCCCTCGCCACCGGCATTGCCCGAGCCTACCGCTGGCAGGAGCTGCTGGACAAAGGCGAATACGATTCTCCGGAAGCATTGGCTGAAGCGTTAGGTGTGCATACATCTTATATCCGGCGTTTTCTGCGGCTTGCCTTGCTCGCTCCGCCGATCGTGGATGCCATCTTTGCCGGGAAAGCCCCGTGGACGCTTTCGCTCACCAAACTCAACACCACCTTGCCATACTCGTGGAAAGAACAAATGGAACTTTTCGGTATGGTTTAAAAAGTACAGGCGGTATCGGTAAAACGGTGTCGCCTTATTTATTTTTCGGTTCAATGCGAAAGTGTTGCAACATCTGGGGCGTAATGAATTCTGCAGAGCGGTGCAAACTTATTCAGTGCGTTAATTACAACAGATGCACAATGGATCCTTCGCTTATACGCTTCGAAATAGGCTTCTTCGGTAGCTCCCTCACAAAATATGTGAAGAACCGAATTCACGCCCCGACTGCGTCTGCGCCTTGGGATAAAATTACTTTGAGGCATTGGCGACCTCCTGGATCAGGAATGTCTTCAGTGCCGAATAGTCGATATCCGGAGTTGCCTGAAAGCGGTTCTGCATATACCACTTGGCGAAAGGCGTGTTTTTACGCACCTCATTAAATTCATCCAGTGCGTAAAGTTCGCTTTCTCCTGCATCATTTTTATCAATAAAATACAGTTGATCGCGACGCATATAAGCCTGATTCATCAGTGTGATGTCATGAGTCGTAAAAATCAACTGGGCATTATTTGAATTGACTTCCGGATCATTAAACAATTCTACCAGAAATTCAGCCAATTGCGGATGCAAACTGTTGTTCAATTCATCAATGGCAAGAACTTCTCCACGCAGTAGAGCAAAATAAATGTGTCCAACCAGAATTAAAAATTTGCCGGTACCAACTGATTCATTGCTTAAGTCAAAATAAACGATTTCTCCCTTGGAGTTTTTATGCCCGCAACGGATTTTATATTTGTTGTTCTCAAACATCTGCCAACGTGTGTATGGTTCAAGATTTCCGAATGCTGCATTGAGTACTTGTTCGTCATTTTTTTCTACAGACATGCTCTCAATTCCGGTATCAACTGCTTTCAGGAAGTTTACCAACTTTTGCCGACCTTCGGGTGTTTCCAACAGAATGTTTGCCCGAACAGGAAGCAGCAGGTTATTTAAATTGATTGACACATAATTATTGAACGCATCCCAAATTGTCCCCAAAACTTCAGGACTCCCTTCAGTATTGGCGGCAACAGAAAGGTACAGCTGATGCGGCATAAAGGGAGTTTTGCGTTTTTGACCAGTCAAACGTCTTCCCATTTTCATTGAATTTACATCATCGCCTTTCGTTCTAGAGAAAAGGATGGCTTCCTTGTTGGAGGCATAAATAGCCAATTCTTCAAAAACGATTTCAGATGATGTATACGCAAAAGCATAACGATAACGTGTTCCAAATGCAATAAAGTCCAGAGAAAACTCAACTGGTTGCCGTTGCGACTCCTCGTTCAAAGGAAAAGGCTCGTAAAAGGGAATTGATACATTGCAATCAAATCTTTGTGAATTAAGAATAATCTGCCAAGCGCACAGCATTGCCCGCAGCAAATTACTTTTACCACTGGCGTTTGCTCCATAAACAGCTGCTGTTCGCAGTACCGGGATTTTCCTTTCTTTGTCAGAATAGGCAATATTTTGAGCCAGTTCATCGCCTTGCTCAACATGAAGATTCAGCGTTTGCTGTTCCCGGAATGATCTGAAATTTTTAACAGAAAAAGAAATTATCATTGCATTTAACCCTTTAGGTATTTGCGTACCTGGTTATCTACTTTTGCTGTATAGCCCTTATAAAACGATGTCTGAAAAAATCTGCCCTTGGGAGTACTGTAGTTGGCCTTGATTTCGTCATCCAATATCACATAGCGTTCTATATTCTCTTCGTAGTGTAACAGAAAGTATCGAATTTCATCCGCACGAGTCATTCCTTCTGATTCTCCGTCTGGGGTAAACCCAATCAAAC
>JAZSHD010000281.1:0-2260 GCA_045533055.1 Victivallaceae bacterium
TTCAAATATCTTTTTGATTAGTTCTTTTACTTCGCTGTATTTGTCTGTTTTTCTCAACCGCTTCAGCTGATAATAATACGTACTGCGGGACATTTTGCCAAGAGCAAGCAATTTAGATAAGGGATATTTGTGCCTCAGTTCAGAGATTATTTCTGCTTGTTCTTTCTTGCTCGCTCGTTGGCAAGAACTAAGGCACTCAATTTTTTTATGTACTCAATCTCCATTCTGAGCTGTTGATTTTCTTCTATCAAGTCGCTGACAAGATCAGGAGGCAACGGTTGTTTTCTTGGTCGTCCTTTTCCTGGACCGCGTGCTCGACCTCGTTTCTCTTCCATAAAACCTTCCTCGCCTTCTTCAAGATAAATACGTTCCCATAATTTTAATGTTTTTAAATGATTATGAGCTTCTACAGAGTTTTTTACATCCCAATACTTATAGACGGTTTCATTGTATCCAAGATGATTGTTCCGCATATCTAATATAACATGGATTTTGAATTCTGCACTATATCGACGGTTTGTTCTGTGTTGTTTCTTCATAAAAAATGCACCTCATAAGTTGTGTCCAACTTTTGGGGTGCACTTCACCGGTTTATCTGGAGTTTTTTATATTTTAAAACTAAAAAAGTGTTATTACAAAATTCTATGGGTTTTACAACAGATTTTTCGATTAATCAAGCTCCAATATGCAACATTTCGTTTTCCCTGCCTTTTATATTTTTGCGGAAGCAAAAATATAAAAGGCGAGTCCCTGGTGGAGGCACAACATTAATGCGGCAGATACCGCATTACTGTTATGCAGCAGCAGGGTATCTATCCGTACTTATCCGTGCCCCCGATTTCAAACTTATTTTTTAAGCTGGATTCTGGCTTCGAGGAAAGTTTTGAGCATTTCGCCCGGCACAGTTACGGTTATACCGGAAGCGGATTTTTGCCATTGCAGCGATTTTTCGCCGGCAAAGTCCGGCGATACAGCGTAAACTTTGGCTACTTTGCCGGCAGCAACATTGAGCGTAAATGTTATATTGCCTTCCACCTTGCCGCGATCGGCATCCATCTTGTTCGGGATCATCTGCCCGACTTCGACTGTCCGGGTGCAGTTCAGCATATTTACGCACAAAAGCTCGCCGTCAGCATGGTCGTTACCGGTCAGCGAAATCAATATCTTTCCGGGCGAAGCGTTGACTTTCAGCAACGGTTTTTCGGGCTGAAGCAACTGCATTACATTCCGGGCCAGCGCCAGATTTTCCGGCGGAGGATTCCAGCTGTATGGTTTGCCGGGGCCGCACTCAAGTTCCACCACACTGGCGCCCAGTGCCGCGCTGCACAGGAAGATCTGCCCCTGTCCGTAGGTTGTATTCAGCACGCACGGAACCGAGGATTTGCCGATTTCGGCGCGGTACAGCACCTGAACATCCGGCCGAACCTTGCCGTTAAAGCGCACCATGGTCAGGTCGGAAACATGGTATTTATGCTGTTTGTCGACTTTGACCGTACTGACTTTAGCCAGTTTGGAGGGGTGCGGGCTAATGCCGAATATTTCCCGGAACGGCCAGACTTTGCGCGGATTGCCCAACTCGTCGGCCGTAGCACAGTTAAAGCTCAAATAGACTGTGCCGCCGTTGCGGGCAAAGCGTTTGACTGCTTCGATCTCCTCATCGCTCATGCAGCGGGCATTGGCCAGTACCAGCGTTTTAAACCGCTGCATGGTCTTGTGGTCGGTCAGGGCGGCATTAATGATAAAATCGTGCATAATACCCTGATCGGAAAGAAGTTCAGACAATCCGAGAATTTCGTTGATATAACGTATCTGGGCAGGGAAGATGACTGTCGGCAGCGAGTAAACTACAGCCGTATCGGAAATGGGTTTGCTCAAGCTGTGATCCAGTCTGGCCGGATAGTTTTTGTAATCGACAGCTCCGGGCGGCAGAACCGTGCATTTATCCCAGGTGGTCTGGCGGTTCATATAGTTCAGCGCCCAACCGAAGTAAGCAATGTTGTTGCAGTTGCCGCCCGGGTAGACCAGACCGTAAATCGGCGCATGATAGAAGTCGCCCAGACCGCTTTTCATCTTGCGGAACGCGTTGACCGAGCGGGCCGAAGCGATGACGTTGCGGCTCATGATTTCAGTACCCAATATATCCACGCCGCGGGCGGTTTCAAAATACGGTCCGGCGTGGCGGTTGGAAAATCCGCCGTGGGTGGTGTAGACCAGCATGGAGAAGTCCGGTTTGACTTCGGCAATGGAAGTCGGAGGCCAA
>JAZSHD010000201.1:0-5755 GCA_045533055.1 Victivallaceae bacterium
TTACTGTTTGCGAAATGTAAGCTACAACATTGTCGCCTTTGTTACACAGTATCACATTTTTGAGAATCAGCCACTTTTTTACGACAAAATGTTTCCTTTTAACATAGCAACTCAAGTATCGACCCTTATTGGGAACAGAGCCTATAAAAATCAACAGTTTAAAAACAGTTCAAGCATTAGCATATTGCCAATGAGTTCGCTGTGGTCTTGTTGGTAGGTATTATGAGCTTGGAGCAGATTTTCCAATGCCGGTTTATTTATCCAGTTATCTTTGACCAGTTTGCCTTCCAGCAAATGGGTTTGGATTTGGTTTTGCCACTGGTTGCGGAACCATTCGCCGATGGGTACGGCAAAGCCCCGTTTGGGAGCGTTGGCCACTTCGTCGGCGATCATGCCTTTGATTGCCCGCTTGAGCACTCTTTTGCGGTCACAGCCCCTCTGTTTGAACTCAAAGGGCAAGCGGGCGGCAAATTCCACTACATCTTTATCCAGAAACGGCGACCTTACTTCCAGCGAAAAGTGCATACTTGCCCGGTCGACTTTTACTAAAATATCGTCGGGCAAATAGGTTTTCAGATCGCACTCCGCATAGCGTTCTGCCGGGTCAGGGGTGGCAGCATTGAGCAGTGCTTGAGCGATGCTGCTGCCGGTAAAATGGTCACTTGTTTGCAGCTTTTCGTCAAAGAGTTCAGCCTCCAATTCCGCAGTGGTTTTGCACATCAAACTTATATACCGCAAATGTTCCGGCGTTGCCGCCAATTTGAGCAGGCGGCAGAGCTGCGAGAGCTTGGAGCGTTTGCCGTGATCCGGAAAAATGCGGCTGGCGGTTTGTGCAAGCAGTCGGCGGAAAGCTGCGGGCAAAGCAGCTTCCAGCACCGCACAATACCGCATGGCACGGTAACGCTCGTAGCCGCCGAAAATTTCGTCGGAGCCGTCGCCGGAAAGCACCACTTTGTGATTTTCGGCAGCAAACTTGCTCAACAATGCAGTGGGCAGCAGCGAAAAATCTGCAAAAGGTTCGCCGTAACTTTGCACCAGCTCCTGCAAAAGCTCAAAGCTGCGGCAGTCAACGATTTTTGTGCGGTGTACCAAACTGTCAGCCTTGCGGCGGTTCAGAAAATCCACCGTAGCGGCGGCAAGAAGGCGTTCATCGTATCTGCTTTCGTTAAAACCGATGGTATAGGCGTGCAGCGTATCGCTGCTGTGCATACTTGCCAATGCCGCCACCGCCGCAGAATCCACCCCGCCGGAGAGAAATATACCGCAGGGCACATCGGCAATCAGCCGCTTGGCAACAGCGTTGTGGAGTTTTTTCTGCAATATATCAGCAGCATCTTCAAAAGATATATTCAATTTATCCTGATAGTCCGCTTGCCAATAGCGTTTCAACTCTGCCTTGCCCCCGGCATCGAAGATTATTTGCGCAGCAGGCGGCAGCTGGTAGACATTTTTGTATACACATTTATTGTGGGGTATATAACTTAATGCCAGAAAATCCTTTATCGCTTCGGCATCCAATTCTCCCTGCCACGCCGGATGAACTTTCAATGCCTGCAATGTGCTGGCAAAGACCACCGAGCCGTCGGGGGCAACAAAGTAATAAAGGGGTTTTTTGCCAACCCGGTCACGCATAAGTAAAAGCGTGTTGTTGCGGCTGTCGAAAACAGCAAAGGCAAACATGCCGTCCAGCTTGCTCAAACCTTCCACGCCTTCTTGGCAATAAAGCTCAAGGATCACTTCGGTATCGCCGGAGGTTTTGAAGGTGCTTCCGGCTTTTTCCAGCTCTTTTTTCAGCTCCCGATAGTTGTATATTTCACCATTGAAGGTGATCATGCACTCTTTATTTCCGGAGTACATGGGCTGGTTGGAGCGCTCATCCAAGTCGATGATCGAAAGCCGCCGGTGCCCGAAAACTGTTTTGTGCAAACTTTGCACGCTTCCGGCATCCGGCCCCCGGCGACGGAGAGCTTCTGTCATACAGGAAGTTTGCTGAAGAGCTTTTTCCGGCTCAAGAGAATTGTAAATGCCGACTATTCCGCACATAATGCTGTGGTCAGACCTTATAAACTTTTTTTACTGAATTCTGAAGCCAGCTTATTCATCCGGTCAGCGGCTTGATTTACCGCCTTGCTCATGGCGGCAGCCAGCTCATCCGGAGTCGGATTGGTGAATTTTTCCCGGAAAGTCAAATAGCCGCTCTGGCGTTGATTGTTGCACTTCAAAAGATATTTTATACCTAAAACTGCTTCGGATTTGGTCATATCGAACTCAAAAGCGTTGATGGTGCACCGCATACTTACCAAATTGGCGGATTCTGCGGTCTTGACCGGGGAAAAATAGTGCACCAGATACCGCTGAAGCATACGCTCCGGAGATTGCACCCAGCAGTTGAGGCTGTCCTGTACCACCCGGTCGCCTTTCAAACGGAAGAACATCCGGCTTTGAGCGGCAGTGTCGTTACTTACTGAATTTATTTGCAGCGGCAGTGTGCTTTGCCGGACGGGCACTGCCAGATCGTAATAAGTTGTATGCACTTGATCGCGGGCGGTAAGTACGCACCCGGCGGCAAATATGGTCAGCATTGCCGCACAACTGAACAGCGTGAGAAATTTCATCGGGCAGCTCCTTGAGTTGGTTTTTTATTGATTTCGGGAATATTCAGCACCATCCCCGGCCGCAGTTTGCGGGCATCTGCCTGGGGATTGGCTTGCAATATTATCGGATAAAGCGAACTTTTACCGTAAACTTTCCGGGCAATACTGCCGAAGGTATCGCCGTTGACCACCTTGTATTGGCGGAGGGTGGAAGCGTTGCCGGTGGTAACGGCTGCTGCCGCAGGCTGGGCGGGGTTTTTCCGCAGTTTCCGCAGTTTTTCCACTTCGCTTCGTATGGCATAATAGCGATTCCGGTATTGAGCCAATTCTTGCTGTAATTGAGCTATTTGAGCCGCTTTAGCCGCTGAAAGTTCATCATTTTGGGCAATTTTTTCAGGTTTATCAGCCGTTTCCGGAGCTTTTTCGCTTGCGGCCGCCGCTGTGTCTGCAACTTCAGCCGGAGCGGGGGCTTTTTCTGTTACAGCTGTTTCCGGCAGAGTGTCAGCTTTTTCAAAGCGTTGCTTCAGTTGGTTGTAACAGCGTTTTTCTGCCTGAAGCAGCCACGCATTGACTTCTTCGGCATCGGCGGCTTCCGGCATGGCTTGCAAATAGGCTTGATAGTGATAGACCGCTTTCGCCGGTTCGTTGAGCATTTCGTCATAAACTGCTGCCAGCAATTTGTGGGTGTAAATACTGCGGGGACGGCGTTTCAATAGTTCGCAAAGTTTTTCGGCGGCAGCTTTGCCGTTGCCGTTTTCCCGATCCTGCAACGCTTTGATATAAAGGGGGTGCCGCCGTTCATCGCTTTCGCTGCACCCGGTAAAAATACAAGCAGCCAAAAGCAGCAGCACGCCGGAAAAAAACAGATTTTTCATTGCAGTTTCTCCGCAGTTCTTGCCAGAGTTATCAAGTAGGAAGTGCCTGCCAATGCGGCATTTTCCAAACGGAAAATATACTTGCCGAGAGTTATACCCTTACCGGCTTGATCCAGCAATGCCGTTTCATTATCATCAAAGCCGCCTTCGGGCCCCACCATCCACGCCAATTTGCAGATACCCTGGCTGGGCAAATCTGTGGGCAGTAATAATGTACCATGCTGGGCACCGTAAAAAATCATTATATCGTTTTTCCGGCAATACTCCACGGCTTGAGCTACGGTCATAGTGGAGGTGATCTCCGGCAGAAAGGGATTGCCGGACTGTTTGCATGCTTCTTCCAGCAATGTGTACCAGCGTTCGGGAATTCCGGACTTTTCCGATACGCTGTAACGGCACTTTAACGGCGTTATGCTTACCGCTCCGGCTTCAGTAACCGGTTTGAGCAGAGAATCAAGTTTGGCGTTTTTCGGCAGTGCCGCAAAAAGATGTAACTCTATGCGGTCAGCTTCAAAAGTCTGTTTGGAAAGAACCTTTATGCACCGCTCCGGAGCGGCTTCGGCTTCGGCAACAGTGCCTTTGCCGTCGCACAGACGCAATTTTTCGCCCACCCGGCACCGCAGGGTTTTGAACAAATGATCACTTTCGCGTTTTTCCAGTTCAAAAATCGCCCCCGGTTCGGGAATGGATTTGACAAATGCTGTATGCATAAAATTTTATCCTTTGCCGGTTATGCGTCTGACATGCTCAAACAGCACAATGGTCGCCGCTTGAGCCGCGTTGAGCGATTCAAAATTCCCCGGCATGGGGATCGTTACCCGGTTGCCATGAGCTTCGCTGCCGATGCCGTGAGCTTCGCTGCCGATGACGACTACGCTTTTATCAAAGAGTTTTTCGCACTCAAAACAGCTTTCGCCGGTGTGGGGGTCGGTCAGATAAATATTTTTGAATCCGCACTTTGCTGCGTAATCTGTCAGGGCTGCCAAATCTGCAAACTCCCGCAGGCACATACTGAATTGAGCCCCCAACGCTGAACGGGTAACTTTAGGTGCATAGGCATCGGAAGAGCCTGCGGTGTACCAGAACTCTTTCAGCCCTGCCGCCCGGGCGGTACGCAAGATAGTGCCGAAGTTGCCTGGATCGCCCAGCTTGTCCACTGCCAGAATAAAGGGGTCTGCCGGTGCCGGGAAACTCTCCGGCGTTACAGCCGGGCGTTTGACCAAAAGCAGTATACCCTGACTGGTGACGGTACCGGAAAGTTTCTGGAGTTTTTCGTCGCTGACTACGGCATAGTCTATATCGCTTAAATCAGGCAGCTCACGCAACTTGTCACCGATCACTGCCAGAACGATATCTTTGCGGGCTCTGCAAGCTAATACTTCGCTGCAGCACCGTACCCCTTCGCACAGGCAATACGGACTTTTTTTGCGGCCGTGCCGACCCTGCAATTCGGTAAACTCCCGTTCCATGCGGCGGGTAAGTTCTACAATCATAACAGCTGTTTTGCCTTGAAAATTTCAGGTGTGCTTATTTGCTTTTGGCCGCTTTTTGGGCAGCCCGGGGCAGATTGGCGACCATGCTGTTGATCATGCCTTCGTAATTCTCGAGTTCGGCACGCTCATTGGCGGGAGCAGTTTTGATAAAACGCTGACCGGCTTCCAAAACAGCTTTGGCATCTGCATTTTTTCCGGCAAGAGCGTAAAGTCTGCCGGCGGCAACATAGGCTTCGGCGGCGTAAGCGGCACTTCCGGCGGCACGCACGGTTTTGGCAAAGTCGGCAAAGGCTTTGGCACCGGCGGCAAACTTGCCTTCCAATTCATCCACATAACCCAGATTGAGGCGGGCTCTCCACTGCAGTTCCACCGCACTGTTGTCGGAGGCGGCGGCAACGAGCTGTTTGCGGGCGTTGGCGTAATCTTTTTTGGCTATATACATGCCAGCCAAACGCAGATAAACCCCTGCCGGAGCTTTGCCGTGATCTTTGATGGCTTTTTCCAGCTGGGCAATATCGGCAGCTTTATCGTAGGCCAGTGCGGCATCGGCGGCACTTTTATTGCTGAAATATTTCACTGAAACGATCGCACCCACGATCACCACCACAGCAACCGCTGCCCACACGATATGTTTCCAATGGGTGGCAAAGAAATATTCAAAACGATCGAAATCGTCCATTACTTCTTTCATCTGCTCATTGATTTTTTTCTGACGGTTCAAATTTACACTGCTCATTTTATCGGAAATCCTTTCTTGACTTTTCTTTTTAGCTCTGTTCCCAATAAGGGTCGG
>JAZSHD010000126.1:0-5633 GCA_045533055.1 Victivallaceae bacterium
CTCCGGGGAATGGTCATAGCCGATAAAGAATTTGATAAAAATTATCAAAATATTTCAAAATCGGCTTGACTTTAAGCAAACCATCTCAAAAAGGTTTTTCCCTCTTCCCCAAGGCTCCCATATCAACCTTTATCGGGAACAAAGCATTTTGCAAAAGCCTTTTACCGGTCAAACGCCGGTTCCGTCGAAGGTAGGGATGAATTCTCCGGAGGCGGAGCTTTCGTCTTGCACGAAGCCGTCTTCTATGTTGGAGGCAAAGAGGGCATCTTCCACCATAGCGTACTCTTCATCGGTTACTTTGCGGTTGATTTCCGGGTAGTTGCTGTCGGATACTTTGCCGCAGGGTATATATTGCCGCATCAAGCTGAACATCACCTGTCCGGGGCGGAAAGTTTTGGAAACAAGCTCAATGACTTTGAGTGTATTTTCTATTGCATTGGGCAATATCAAGTGGCGGATGATCACGCCCTTTTGCATAATGCCATCGTCATCAATTACATAATCACCGGTTTGGCGGTACATCTCTTTGATGGCAGCCAGGGCGGTTTCGGCGTAATCGCTTACCTGACTGTAACGCTTACCCAGTGAGTTGTCGGCATATTTGTAATCAGGCAGATAGATTTGCACTTTGTTTTCAAAGAGCTTCAATGTTTCCACGCTGTCGTAGCCGTTGGAGTTGTAGACTACCGGCACACTCAAAGGTTCTTCCAGACTTGCTAAAATAGCTTTGCTGTAATGCGTTGGCGTTACCAGATTTATGTTGTGTGCCCCCAAGCCGGTCAACTCCTGATAAATAGCTTTGAGCCGCTCAACGGTAATTACTTTGCCTTCCACCTTGCTGCTGATATTGTAATTCTGGCAAAAAACACAATTCAAATTGCAGCCGGAAAAAAAGACTGTTCCGGAACCCCGGCTGCCGCTGATGACCGGTTCCTCCCAATAGTGCAGACCGGCTCTTGCCACCATGACTTCAGCCGGAGCGTGACAGACTCCCGGGAGAATTTTACCCGGCGAAAAAACGCCCCTTTCAATGTTGCATTTGCGGGGGCAAATGTTGCAATATAAACTCATAAACGATTACTTGTAACGCTCCATCCACTGCCGGATCACCGGGTCGATGACAAAGTCTTCCAGCTCTTCGCCATTTTCGATTTTTGCCTCGCAATAGGGGCAGAGGCAAAAGGTTTCCAAATCTTCCGGATAAAGTATTTCTTTGCATCGCGGACAACGCAAGCGGCGTCCGGTATTGTCAGGATTATCGAATTCCAAAGGTTTTTTGCTCATGTTTTTACCCCAGATAGCGTTCAGCATCAATGGCGGCACGACAGCCGGCAGCAGCGGCGGTTATCGCCTGCCGATAGCGGTGGTCGGCACAATCCCCGGCGGCAAAGACCCCGGCAAGATTGGTCATGCTGGTATTGTTTTCAAGTTTGATAAATCCGGCATCGTCCATGTCGATTTGTCCCTTAACGAGTTCAGTTGCGGGAACATGGCCCAGAGCTACGAATACCCCCTGACACTCAATGACGCTTTCGCTGTTGTCAACATTGTTTTTTACTTTTATGCCGGTTACTTCGCTATCGCCCAATATTTCCACGATCTGCGAATTCCAGACAAAGCGGATCTTTTCGTGGTTCATAGCCCGTTCTGCCATGATCTTGGATGCCCGCAGTTCATTGCGGCGGTGCACTACAATAACTTCGCTGGCAAATTTGGTCAGAAAGAGGGCTTCTTCCATTGCTGAATCGCCGCCGCCGGCAACCACAACTTTCATATCTTCAAAAAAGGCTCCGTCGCAGGTGGCACAAGCTGAAACACCGCAGTTTTTCAGCCGTTCTTCGGATTCCAGCCCCAGCCAGCGGGGAGTGGCTCCGGTAGCGATGATGAGAGCTTTACTTTCTATAACATTGCCGTTATCCAGCGTGATTTTCTGTACGTTTCCATCGGTCAACTCCAGTTTTTCCACATTGGCGATTTCCAGCCGGGCACCGAATTTTTCGGCTTGAGTCTGCATTTTCATTGTCAGCTCGTAACCGTTTACGCCTTCGGGGAAGCCGGGAAAATTCTCCACTTCGCTGGTCTGGGTAAGCAATCCGCCAATGGTGTTGCCGGAAATGATCAACGGTTCAAGATTGGCTCTGGCGGCATAAACTGCTGCGGTGTAACCAGCCGGACCGCTGCCGATAATTACGACTTTTTCCATAAAACAGACTCCTTGATATTAAATGTTTTTCTTTTCTGCAATATACTCTTCTATAATGCGGCGGGCGATGCTGCCGTGACCCGGCAAGGTAGGCAGAGCATCCACGCTGTAAAAATCCGCCTCCGCGATCTCTTCACCATCGACTTTTATTTCGCCACCGGCATAGTCTGCTGTAAAACCCAGCATCAATGAATCCGGGAAAGGCCAGCTCTGGCTGTATAAATAGCGGATATTTTTTATTTCCAGACCTACTTCTTCCCGGACTTCCCGCCGGACGGCATCTTCGGCACTTTCTCCGGCTTCCACAAATCCGGCGATCAGGCTGTAACACTTGTGCTTGAAATGCCGGTTGTATGCCAAAAGTATCTTGCCATCTTCCCGTTTGATCATCACAATGATCGCCGGACTGATTTTCGGGAAAAACAACATTCCGCAATTTGGACAAGTGCGTGCCTCTTCTTGTTCATGGTCAAGCAGTTCAGAGCCGCAAACACTGCAATATCTCCGCAGCGAGAGCCATTCCAGAATGGGCTTGCCCCGCAACAGGAGATTTTTTACCGCATTATCCACTTGAGTCATAGCTTCCCGGATATCTATGGAGATAAGCTCTTCGCAGGGGCTCTCTTCCACTTCCCAGCGGCAGCCGTAACAGATTTGGTTGCGGAACACGCCCAGCTCCGGCAGTTCCACTGCCAACAGCTCCGGGAACTTTCCGGCTTCGGGAATGGCAAATTTGCCGTTTTTATCCAGAGTCAGATAAACTCTGCCTTTCCGGTCAAGGAGCAGGAGTTTTTCATCAGGCGAGGGCATTGACCGCCGTAATTTATATAATGGTACAAAACTCATGATATTAAGTCCTCCAAACCAAACACCCGCAAAGCGTTTTCCGTAGTCTGCTTTGCCAACTGCGCCATGGGTATATCCAGAAAATGTGCTGCATACATTACCGTATGTGCCACCAGTGCCGGGTGATTGGTCTTGCCCCGGAAGGGTTCAGGAGCAAGGTATGGTGCATCGGTTTCAAACAAAAGCCGGTGGCGTGGAATATGTTTTAATATTTCCCGGATGTTTTCGCTTTTGCGGAATGTCACCATACCGGTTACGCCAAAGCAGGCATCAAACTCCATGAATTTTTCCAGAAAATCCAGATTCCCGGCGTAACAATGCAAGATGATCTTGCCGTTTCCGGCAGCTGCGGCAAACTCTTTGAGCATGCTGTAACAATCCTTGTATGCGTCGGTACGCTCTTCCTGATCCCGGCAATGCACGCTTATAACTTTATTGTGTTCAACTGCAAGAGCCAGAAACTTTTCAAAGGTGTTGCGTTGGATCTCTCTGGGCGACAGATCGTAAAAATAATCCAGCCCGATCTCGCCCACGGCACGGACTTTAGTGTCAGATAACATTTCCGCAAAAGGCGTTATATCGCCAGTGAACTCTTCGGCATCATGCGGGTGTACTCCGCAGGCACACCAGACATTGTCATGTTTGCGGGCAAACTCCAACGCCCTTACGCTGCCGGCAAGGGAACCGCCCAAAGCCAGCAGCCGGTAAGAGTGATCGCTGTAAAGCTGATCCAGATAACCGGTCAAATCGCCCTCTTCGGGCAGATGAAAATGTGTATCAAATAATTCCATAAAAAACTGCACTTAAAAAATTAAAAATCGTCAGCTTTTAAAGTACTCCCTTTTTATTTTTTTTCAACATTAAAAAACAGTTTTTCTTGTAATATAAGCGATTTTATGCTATTTTATAGATACAAAAATTTTTATTCTCTAAAACAGGAAGGTTTTTTATGGCTGTTGTCAATAAAAAATATGTTATGGAAGCTCCTCCGCGTGACTTCACGGAGCGGGTCAAAAACTTCAAGATAGATTGTCCTGAATACTTCAACTTTGCTACCGATATTGTGGATGTGTGGGCAGAGCGTGACCGCAACAAGCTGGCGATGATCTGGGTCGATCAGCACGGCAACGAAAAGAAGTATACTTTTTATGATATGAAACGCCTCTCCATTCAGGCGGCAAATCTTCTGCTTAAACACGGCATCACCAAAGGTGACCGGGTGATCATGATGCTGCCCCGCTTGCCGGAGTGGTGGATCTTTTCGCTGGCGTTGATCCGTCTTGGGGCAGTGCAGGGCCATGTGCCGACTTTGCTGACCCCCGCTGACCTCAAACAGCGGATCAAGTTCGGCAAGTTCAAGATGATCATTGCCGATACGACCAATGCCGATAAAATCGATGAAATTTGCGACGAATGTCCCAGCTTGAGCGATAAGGTGCTGGTCGATGGTGTGCGGGAAGGGTGGATCAATTACTCCACTGATATACTCTATCCGGTAAAACTCTCCTCTACTTCAGTGACCCGTGCCCGCAGTCTGGTGACCAAGGCTACCGACCCCTTGCTGCTGATTTTTACTTCCGGAACCAGCAAGAACCCCAAACTGGTGCAGCACTCTTGCAGTTACCCGCTGGCACACCGCATTACTGCCGAATTGTGGCACGGGCTCAACAGCGACGATTTGCACTACGCTGCTTCCGATACCGGCTGGGCAAAGAACCTGTGGGGCAATTACTTCGGTCAGTGGATCGTTGGGGCTTGCGTATTTATTTTCGACATTCGCGGCAAATTCGACCCCGATTCAGTCCTGCCCATGCTGGAAAAATATGCCATTACCAGTTTCTGTGCCCCGCCGACGGTTTACCGTATGCTGGTACTCAACGATTTGCGTAAGTTCGATTTGAGTGCCCTCCGGCAGTGTACCTCCGCCGGGGAAGCGATCCATACCGAAACCATCCGGCTTTGGAAAGAAGGTACCGGCATAACCATCCGTGAAGGTTATGGTCAAACCGAAACTGTCTGTCTGATCAGCAACCATGCCGGTTTTGAAGCCTGCCCCGGCTCTATGGGCAAAGCCTCCCCCGGTTGGGAAATCGAATTGCACGACGATGACGGCAATATCGTGCCCGATGGCGAAGACGGCAGAGTGGCGGTCAAGATCAAGCCGGAACGGCCCATTGGGCTTTTCAACGGTTATCTGATGGGCAAAAAAGATAACGAAGAGTGCTTTATCGGCGACTATTACTACACTGGCGACAAAGCCCGCAAAGACGAAAACGGCTACTATTGGTACATGGGCCGCAGTGACGATATCATCAAGAGTTCCGGCTACCGCATCGGACCTCTGGAAGTGGAAGAAGCCATGATGCAGCACGATGCAGTCCATGAAGTGGCAGTGGTTGGTGCTCCCGACCCCATGCGGGGAGCCAAAGTCAAAGCGTACATCGTTTTGCACGAAGGCTGGGAAGCTACCGAATCATTGGTCAAAGAGCTTCAGCAGCATTGCAAACGCATTACTGCACCCTATAAATACCCCCGGGAAATCGAATTTGTGCACAGCTTGCCCAAACCTTTTTCCGGCAAGATC
>JAZSHD010000264.1:0-25941 GCA_045533055.1 Victivallaceae bacterium
ACTCAAAAAACAAAGTTTTTTCTTCACATCTTCACCAAATTCCAGAAGTCTTGCATTTTGCTCTTTATTCTTTATGCCCGGCACGCTCATGCGGAAAAATTCCGCAAGGACGTGTGATTTTTTAGGGGGTTGCCTTCCGCTGCTCGCCGTAAACGGCTCCGTTGCTCAGGCTCGCGGCACCTGAAGGTGCTCGCGTCGAATCCCTCGCTCCTTGTCCCGCTGTAGCTTTTTGCGAAGGAGGATCCGCCATTTTTTTTGTCCCCCCTTTTAATCTTGCTGAAAAAATCATTCTTGCTATTATTTTGTAAAACTCGTTGACTCAAAGGATTTTACAACACTTCTACCAGTGTGTGAGAAACACACGCGAGATGCTGAAATCAGACCGTTTGGCTCCGGATTTTGTCTGAAATCTGTCTAAATTCTGAGGAAAAATATCGGGAAATCACCACCTATACTGGCGAGAAACGCATGACCCATGCGGTGGAAGCTACTCCTTTATAAAAAAACATTAACCACCTGATTTGTCAAGCAAAAAATCAGTTTTCTTTTGAGAAATCACCGATTATTGCTGGACTGCCAATATATTCCGGCAGTTCAGCGGATGATAAAACTGATCATCATTTGCAAAATTCTTAATAATATGTGGTGGTCAGCCGATATTTCCGGCTTTAAAACTGTTATCCAGTTCCGCGATTTTCGGCAGCCAGCTACGGTATTGGTCAAGATCAAATTGCGGATTGCCACACAATGTGTGATTACAGCCTTCACAACCATCATCCAACTGCCATTTAATAAGCAGCAGCCGCTTTTGCGTAGTACAGACTTTCGGTGCAGCCAGCACTTTCTGTTCCCCCGGAGCCAGGGAGAATTTACCTTCAGCAAAAATTGTACCTCTATCGGCATCGCTTACCTGATAACTGCCCGTTTGAAGCAGATTGGAATCATTGCAAGCTGCAACTTTCTGCTGCCAGCCATCCGGTTCCGGCACTTGCAGCAAAACCGGCTGCTGCAGGCGTTTTATGTAGTAATAAGCAAGCTTTTTTGTCCAGTAATAATCCACAATGGCATCTGAAAACTGCGGCCAACAGTCGCACAAATTCCACCAGAGCAAACCGGAGCATTTCCGGCGTGCACGAACCAGTTCGATAAAATATTTTTTGGCTTCGGCCTGACAAATCTGGCTGGCAACGGTAAAATCTTCCAACTTTTCCGGTATAAAGCCAAACATTTCCATAACCTGCTTTGCCATCAACTCGGTGCGGTAGTTCAAGCCCGAAGCGTCCGGCAAAAAGGGATTGCTGGCGTGAAAATCCCATTCCACATTATTTTTGTACGGCCAAACCTTTTCCGGCGAAATAAATTTGCGGATGCTTGCTGCCCCCGGGCAGCCGTGATAACCGATTTCGCTGATAAACGAAGCATGGGTGTTGCGGTAAAAATCGCTTTTGAAATAATTCCGCGGTCCCCAGAGATGCTGTTCCGGGGCTTGCTGCATCGGGTCTGGATCAACCTTGCCGCGTGCCCTTTCGACTGCCTCCGGTGAAAACCACGGCGAACTGGGTAAATATGCCCGGCAGGGATCATGCTGCCGGCAAACTTCAAACAGCACATTACGGGTAAGCAAGTTATAATTGGGGTTCTGGGGGATTCCCCAGTTGAAAGCAGCACAGTCGCACTCATTATCACCTGCCCACAGTGCAATGCTGGGGTGGTGCCGCAGACGCTTGACTACACATTCAGCTTCGCTGCGGATACGCCGCAAAAATTCTTCATCGTTGGGATACACTGCACAGCCGAACATAAAGTCGTGCCAGAGCATAATGCCTTCGCGGTCACAGCGTTCATAAAATTCATCAGATTCATAAATCCCGCCGCCCCAGATACGCAGCATGTTGCACTCCAATTCGCAAGCCATATCCAGCAGTTTGGGTGTCCGTTCAATATCCTTTGAGTGTAACGCATCGACCGGTATATGGTTACAGCCGAAAATCCTTACCGGTACATTATTGACGATAAACTGAAAATCCGGCTCTGGCGAATCCGTCCAGACGGCATCGGCTTTAAGTTCGATCTTGCGGATACCGGTGGTAAAGTTTTTTTCGGCAAGGACTTTGCCGCTGGAACGGCGTTTCAAGGCAGCTTTTACCTCATAAAGATTAGCTTCGCCGTAATGCCGGGGCCACCACAAACGGGGATTTTCGATATTTATGCTTATCACGCCCTGGGCTGACCAGACTGCCGATTCGCCGTGCCAGTGGGAATCTTTGCACCTGCCATCTACACTTAAAAGCAAGTCTTCAAACTCATATTCCGGTGTTTCGATTTTGCAGCTGTAAAGCATTCTTGCGTGATTTTCCCGCAAATTTGCCAGCTGTAATGCGTCTTCGACGATCCGGAACGCCGGTACTTCCTGCAATTTCACCCTGCGGAAGATCCCGCCTAATGCCATACGCGGCGTAATATCCCAGCCCCAGCAATGGGCTGGTTTACGGATTCTGGATATTTCGTAATTAAAAGGATATGCACTGAAAACATTGGCATTCATCGGGTACTTACGGAACATATTATTGGCACTGGCAATATGCACCGCCAGACTGTTTTTGCCGTTGTGCAATATATTGTCGGGCAAGCGGAAACGATTTGGGATCAGGGCATTTTCGGCACTGCCGATCTTTTGAGCGTTGCAAAAAATCGCAGCACAGCAATCCACTCCGTCCAGAACCAGCTCCAGATCACGCTCAATGCCATCATATTCAAACTCCAGATAATAAAGCCACTCATAGAATTCAAATTTACGCAACTCTTTGGCGTTCAGTTTTATATAAGGATCATTGATCAAGCCGTTTTTCCACAGATCAAGCTCAATATTACCGGGCACTGTCGCTGGTATCGTAAACTCCGCATCGGTAAAAATACCGGGAGGACAACCACACTCTTTCCGCCCGGATAATTGCCAACTGCCGCTTAAATCCAATACAAAATTTTCCATACTCAACATTATATTTGTTTTTTCATAAAACTTAAAGAGTGTTCCGATTCATAGAAACAATAAGTTTTCAGAAAAATCGGAACACTATTTTAAGATTGCCTTTACCATTCAAGTTGATGCTCACCTGCCGGCAGCTGCTGCAATGCCTGACCGGGAGAACAAAATTCTGCAGTACAATTTTCGGGCACGATCAAAGTTCCACGATATTTACCATTGTCACCCTTTTTCCACGCCCACTCTATTACGCCTTGCGGGGAACGGTATTGACCTGTGAATGAAGTCAGTTTATCCGTTGCCGGCGGAGTGATGGTGAAACGCTTGAATCCGGCGTACTCCACACCCGTTCGGGGATGGATGCCGCCGGCAAATTCCCAGAGCCACGCACCCGGGTCGCCAAACATAACATGATTGAGCGACATCGTGCCGCCCCAATCTTCCCACAAACTGGTTGCTCCGTAATCAAGCCACCATCCCCAACCGGGAAGTTCCTTCTGGGTAAGGACGGTCAACGCAGTATCAAAATAACCATTTTCTGCCAATGCGCGCGGTACAGCTTTGGCTCCGGAAATGCCGAAACAGGCTTTACAGTTATTTTCCAATACTTTATCATTCAGGCGTTTTGCCATAGCGGAGCGTTCGGAAGGTTCTGCCAGATCAAAGGTCAGAGCCAGTGCCAGAGCCGTGATTTCATCTTTGGCACAATGACCGCCCGGGCGGCAAAACTCTTTCCGGAACGCCTGGCGGATATTTCCGGCAAGATTTTTCCAGATTTCTTCATCCTGCGGATAACCGGCAACTGCGGCGGTTTTGCTTAATATATCGGCACAATAACAGTAATACGCGGTAGCGTCCACCTTCCCGGAAATCGCCATACTGCGGCTCCAATGGCACCAGTCGCCGGGGCCCATTTCCACGATGTGATCTACAGCAATGGAGGCAAAATAATCCATAAGGCGTTTGCCGGCAAGGTAATTTTCGCCAATCGCCGTGATGTCGCCGGTAAAACGCCAGATCTGATACGGCAGAATGATCAAAGCCGAATCCCAGACCGGCCCGAATTGCCAATGATCGCAGAACGGTACCTGGCCGGGGATTTGTCCGTTGCGGCGTTGGCAATCGCGCATACTGTCCAGATACGCCCGGTAATTTTCACTGACATCATAGTTCCATAAACCCAGTTCTGCCGCTAGCTGAGCATCGCCTGTCCAACCCATTTTTTCCCGGTGGGGGCAGTCGGTGGGGTGATTGACGAAATTGGACTCAAACGAACGCCGGGCAAGTTCGGAAATCTTGTTGAGAACTGCATCAGAACACTTGGCTTCGCTGATTTCTGCAAAGCTGCTGCGGATGACCCGGGCTTCGATTTCAAGCAGTTCCACCCCGGGATCAAGGGTCACTTGCACATAGCGGAAGCCGTGATAGGTAAAAGTCGGCGCCCAAAGTTGTTCGTCAGCATCATTGAGCAGGTACCAATCGTGCTGAAAATCCGGGTCCATTGTGTAAACTGCGATCTTGCTGTTATCCAAATCCCATTTGGGGCCCAGTTTTTCTCCAAAGACCAGTTTTACCATCCCTCCCGCAGGGCCTTTGACTTTTATCTGACAATTTCCGGCAATATTTACACCGAAATCGTAGATTTTTTTACCCGGTGCCAACTGCCAGGAACGCTGCGGTTCAAGTTTTTTGGTTATCCGGCACGCCGGGGCGTAAGCTTGCGTAAGTATGCCGCCGGGGCTGTCGGTAATGTAAACGCGTTTCCAGGTGTTCGGATCGGGCGTTTCATCTGCCTGCCATGGGGGAAGGATTTTTCTGGCATCAAAGCGTTCGCCGGTACGGATGGTGTTTTCAAGAATCGGGCCGTGAGCAACCAGCCAGTTTGAATCGCTGACAAGGATGCTTTCGTTATCGCAAACCAGATTCAGCAAAAACTTGGGGTCGCTTTTCCAATCCTGTCCTTCGCTGCGGAAAATATCCACTGCGCTCTGATTGAACCAGTTGTTGCCCAGAGTAACTTCGGCAATATTTTCGCCTGTTTGCAGATACTCTGTCACATCATAAATATAATACTCTGCCCGCCGGTCATAGCGGGTGAAGCCGGGGGTAAAAAGGTCTTCCGACACTTTCCGGTTATTAATTTTCAGCTCAAAATGTCCAAGTCCGCAAATCGCACATTCGGCTTTGGCAAACGCTTTGCCGACTGTAAAACGCTTACGGAAAACCGGAGCGTGTTTGCCGCCGGCTTTACGCAAATATTCAGTTATCCAACGCGCGGCGCCGAATACTTCCATATATTCGTTCATTTTATTTACACATTATTTTTGCATTACAAAATTCAAAAGATCATTTATATCACAAGTTGCAAGTGCTTCATAAGTATCCGCTGCACCGTAGTAAATTTTAACTTCGCCGGAGTCTTCCAGAATCATACCGCCGGGAAAGATGGTATGACCGCGGAACCCGTCGCACTCATATTCTGCTTCCGGCACCAGCAGCGGAGTTTTGCCAATGCCGATGACTTTGTTTGGGTCTTCCAGATCCAGCAGCATTACGCCGCCGTAGTAAATCTTATTCCAGCCATCGTGCCACGCCGGCAGTTCGTAATCGACTTTATTGACAAAGTGCGTCAATGCCAGCCAGCCGTATTTGGTTTTTACCGGCGGTGCTCCGGGCCCGATCTTGCTGTTGCAGCAGGGCATTTTTTCCGCAGGCAGCACCAGTTCGCTGTCGCCCCAATAACGCAAATCAGGTGACTTGGATGACCAGATGTCAAAGGATTCCTTGAACTTTGCACTGCGGCCGTAAACCGGCATGGGGCGTTCCAGACGCATATACAAACCATTGATTTTTTCGGGGAACAACACCATGTTGCGGTTTTCTGGTACGGCAATATTGAGTATATCGAATTTATCAAAATCCTCGGTTACAGCAATACCACCCCGGACACCGTGTGCAGTATCCATGGCAAAGCAGACATAGCATTTACCGTCGATCACGGTCAAACGGGGATCGTATACCCGGTAATTTTCTTCCGTATGGATCTCCCAGCAGGGCTTGGGGGCAACGCTCCAGTTCACACCGTCATCGCTGAATGCCAGACCCAGATTGATCTTGCCTTTGCCCCATTCAAAATCTTCTTTGCCGCGGCCGTAGTCATTGCGGAATATGCAGACATATTTGCCGTTGTACTTGGCAAACCCGGCATTGAAGATCTGAACCGCTTCGTAAGGTACTTTAGAGGCATCCAATATAGGGTTGCCGGGGTAACGTTTGATAAAATCAGGAGTTTTCCAGTCCATTTTTCCATATCCTTCAGATTTCATTTTTGACAAACTTTAAAAGATCGTTGACATCGGCTGTGGCAAGACATTCCACTGTGTCGGCTGCACCGTAATAAATCTTGACTTCGCCGCTATCTTCCAGAATCATCCCGCCGGGAAAAATCGTACTGCCCCGGAAGCCATCCAGCTCGTAATCATGATCGGGCATCAGCAGCGGTTTTTCGGCAATGGAGATGATTTGAGTTGGATCGTTCAGATCCAGCAGCATCAAACCGCCTAAATAGGATTTACGCCAATTTCGGTGCCATGAACACAGGTCTTCATCCACATTCTTTACTGCGTGGTAAGTACAAAGCCAACCATCTCTGGTCTTGACCGGCGGAGCCCCGGGGCCGATCTTGCTCCCGGCAAAAGGTACTTGCTCTTTAGCCAGCACCAATTTGGTCTTGCCCCAGAATTCCAGATCCGGCGACATGGAACTCCACAAATCAAAGGCTTCCGAATTGGCACCCCGGCTGTAAACCGGCATGGGCCGCTCAAGCCGCATAAACATACCATTGATTTTTTCGGGGAACAAGACCATATTACGATTGTCAGGTGCAGTCAGCGAAAGGATGTCAAATTTGCTGAAATCTTCGGTTACAGCTATACCGCCCCGCAAGCCGTGGCGGGTATCCATGGCAAAACACATATAGCATTTGCCGTCGATGACCGTCAAACGGGGGTCATAAACACGCCGCACTTCCGGGTCCTTTGCCCGGAGTTCTTCTGCCTCCCAGCAGGGAGCTGGTTCCACGCTCCACTTTATGCCGTCATCGCTGAATGCCAGCCCGATATTGGTTTTTGGGGTGGTGTTATCAGAAATACCCGCATAAAAATCCACAAAATCCTGTCGGCAGAAATCGTAATCATTGCGGAACACCATTACATATTTATTATTATATTTGGTAATACCCGCATTGAACACCAGTTCAGCCGGATAAGGTACATCGTTTTTTGTCAACACCGGGCCGTGTTTTTTTACAAAGTCCGGAGTGCGGAATTTAAGCGGATTAAGTAAAGCCATTTTTTACCTCAAACTCTATAAATCACTTTGCCCATTCCTGCAATTTGGAGAAATAGACCCCCCAGTTGCTGGAATAAGAGTTATATGCCGGATCCGGTTTGACAGTTGCCACACTGCCCTGGAATTGCAGTATATTGACCATATTCGGATGGTTGTTGTTTTTGGAAAAACCATTGGACAAAGCCGCAGTAAGTGCGATTTTATCCGCCCAGATCACTGCTTCAGGATCATCGGTACCGAGCCGCAGACGGGGATTAGGTTTATCATCTTTCTTAAACGACAACGCCTCCGCATAGCTGATATTGCCAGAAGCAAAAAAATAACCTATCTGGGCATTGGTATGCCCGCTGGGGACTGCGGCAAGATTATCGTGGTTTTCGGTACCGGAAGGACAGGTAAAATATTTGATTGCAGTAGCTAATGTAGTTTTATTGCCGGCAGATGTATTAAGTGACTCCAAATATTCAAGTATTTCGTTGGGATAGGTTATTGCTCCGCGTCCCCGATTGAAATTCTGATATCTTTCATTGGGAATAACCATCTTATCGCCAGAGGTACCATACGCAGGAATATTATTCCGGTCATGGCTGCTGTTGCGGGCAGCGGGCAGACAGTCGGCGTTGTTGCCGGCGTACATAAAACTTGCCAGACCAACCTGTTTGAGATTGCTTATGCAGCTGGCAGAACGGGCCCGCTCACGGGCAGCCGAAAGTGCGGGCAGCAGCATTGCCGCCAGAATCGCGATAATGGCAATTACGACCAAAAGTTCGATCAGTGTGAATTGTGATTGCTTCTTCATAATCAAAACCTCCTTATTTGATTTGTTTGAGTTCTTCAAGTAATTTTTCGGCATCTTCACCGAAGTAATAACATTTGGTCTGGTGCAGATCAAAGCTGCTTTCGATACGGTCGATATTTTTACCGACCAGCACTTTATTTTCCACATCAATAACGGTGGCTTTTTTCGGCAGTTTTATAACCTTTTTTCCGGGATAACGGGCGTGCAGAACCGCCAGATCGCTGCAGGCATCAAAGGCATCCGGCGTGGTGATGTAACGGTAAACTTTTGCCCGCTTGAGCATTTCGGCAATAAATTCCATATCCAGCTGCCAGGCTCCTGAAAAGACAGAAAGAGCTTTGCCGGTCTTTTTGGCAACCACCGCCGGTTTGCCGTTTTTGTACCGGGCAAGAACTTCCACACCGGAATTTTTGGCGGCAAAAAGCGGAGTAACTTCGGCGTAAGGTGTACCCATAATGCGTTTGTCGGCAAAGGTGGCTGCTGAACTCATAGGATAAGGCATAAGTTCAAAGTCGATGCCAGTGAGTTCTTTCATATTGGCAATGCTGCTTTCCAGACCTTTGATATAGCCGGGGGCGTAGAGCCACAACAGCACGCAATCTTTCTGTTGAAGTTTTTTGATTGCCTGCAAGAATTTTTCATCATACTTGTAGCAGTTCAAAAATACATAGAGTTTGTAATCACCGGGATTATCCGCCAAATCTTCTGCCAATACCTGATCGACCAGCGCACCGGAGCGGTTGAATCTGCCCTGATTTCCTACAAAGGTTTCGTAATTCAGCACCGGGCGGCGTTTGGGGATACGCTTGACCGAACCATCGGTGTTGTAACTCTGCTTAATGACCCCGGAATCGGCGGTTTCGTTGATAATGGGCATACTTTTGATAGCTTCTTCGCTGACGACCAATGCAACTTCGGCGTGGCGTTGAGCCTTGTTTTCCAGAACCTTCTGCCCCAGAGTACGCACCAGTTTAAGCATATTGTGCATCTTGGGATAGTTGATTTCGTTGCCATGGTTCATGGTAATATAGAATGCGGGCTGACTGCGGCATATATCCTGGGCAAAGTTGCGGAGGAATTGTGCCATAGTCTGCTTTTCGGTAACGGTCTGCAATTCGCTGCCGCCGCCTTGAGCCGCTTGAGCGTAATGAGTACGGGTATCATTTTCCAAAGCTGTGACCATATTGTGATTTTTCATGGAAGCAGTTGGCTTCATTTCGCCGCAGGTATCGCCCAACCCCCGCAAAGGGTAGCTCTGGGGCGACATAATAAAGTCAAGCACTTTGGCATCCAGCAGCTTTTTGAGTGCATAATGGGCTCGTACCTGGGATCTGCCGGTGTAGTGCAGAGTGGATACATACCCGTAGTAAGAGCCGATCACTTTGGTATCGCCCACCATTTTCTGGGCCTTTTTACTCAAACGGAGCATAAAATCCAAAGTGGTGTTGGATGTAAAATCATTGTAAGCGATCAAACGCAGATTTTTCTTCTGATCCCACAACAAACTTTGACCATCCCGGGCAAGCCGTTCTTTTTGGGTGGGAACACTCAAATCTTCAAGGGTGGGGTACTTCTGGCGGGCAAACTCGGCATACGCTTTTTTAGATGGGGGCGAAAAGTCCAATGCTTTGTTGGATCTTGATTCCCAGCCCAGCCATTCGGTAGTATAGCCGCCGGTAATACGGTAGCCGACAATGCGGTTGGCATAAGGGCTTTTTTCCAGATATTCAATAGTGCGTACCATCACTTCTTCCAACTCTTTATAAGCCCGTTCGGAAGCGTGAGAGTGGTTGTCCCAGCCTACTTTGTTGATCTTGCCGCTTTCGTCAGTACACATATCCTGCGGATAGCGGTTGGCAAAATCCCGCGATACATACAACTTAACATTCCACATAAAATAGGCGTTTGGATGCCGCCGGAACTGCTTTTCGGCAGCGATATCGAGTTCAGCAAAGTTCAATTCACCCACCCGCACCTGAAATTCCCGGGGCGGACCAACCGTTACCAGATTTACGGTGTTGGGGTCATCAACATTCAATCCCGCTGTAATCCACATGGGGAAAAAGGGTTTGCCGTTGAGTTCAAAGTAAGTCTGTTTGCCGTTGCGGGCAACCTGCATATTGATTTTCGCCGGTACCGTGGGGTCTTTTTCAAGTTGTTCAAAACGGAATTTAAGCGAGGGGGTACTGGCACTTTGCACCGTAAAACTTTTAGTTTCAATGGATATATCCATATCATTGCTGACTAAATAGTAAGGAGCTTTCCACGGATATTCCAGCAGCCATTTGCCATCGGAGATTTTCTTGAAATATTTTTTATCCAGCGTTACCGTCTCCCGCCAGAGCAAAGTCTGCTGATTTTTCAGCACGATATCAGCTTCCAGCGACTCGGCGGGCATATAGCCTTCAAACAAAATCTTCAAGGTCGGGGTAGTGCCGGCAGCGACCACTTTGGGGCTCATTTCTGCCGTCAGCACTTTCTGCATATTCTGGAAGTATTTGTAGGGAATCACCACTTTCCACGGAGCGGCAGGCGGAGCGGGCTGTTCAACCGCATTGGCCCAGTTTGAATCGTTATAAGTCAAACTTGCCCAGTTGTTTTCCAATTTGGAAGAACATTTGAAAGTTTTGTCGGAGTTTATCCGTTCACAGCTGCCGTCAGCATACTGCACATAAAGTTCGCACAAAACCCCGCCATAAGTTTCGGGGTTGAGATAGTGAAAAGCCAGAATGTTTTTTCCGGCTTTGAGCGATTTGGTAACATCCACGCAAATCCCGGTTTTCCAGGTGCTGGAATACCCGGCAGCTTTTTCATTGACAAAGGCTTCGGCGCAATCATCGGCGGTGTACTGCAAATAACCGTGAACTGGTTTATCTTTAAGGGTAAAGGTTTTACGCAGATAAAACTCTTCGTGCTGTCTGCCTTGCAGCACATCATCCACCGCACGGACGATAAAGCCTTTGAAGTAATGCTCCGGAGCTGTTACTGCCGCGCGTTTGCTGGGCCATATTTCGGACTTGACCGTGGGCCAGACCGGAGCATCGTACTTGCCTTCAATTTTTACTGATGATTTTTTTTTTACGTCTTCAGCTGTCAGGTTTTCCAAACTGATCTCTTTGATCTCAATGGTGCCGCCCGCACTGTCGGTGGGGTCGTAACGCAAACCGCCAATAACCTCGCATTCCAGCCATTTAGACAAATCGTGCGAACTCAGAACCATAGTGTGCCACGCTCCATCGCTGACCAGCGGATTGGTCTTCCAGAACTGTTTGGCATTAAACACGCCTTTGGGCGGAATAAAATATAGCTGCCCGGGGGCACTGCCGGTGCCGGTGGCACGGTAAGTAACCAGTATGCAATTGAATTTTTTGGGGTCGATTTTCAAATTCTGAATGGAAAAACCGGGGTCGCGGCGAATATTGGTGATCTTGAGGATGCCGTTTTCAACTTTACCTTTGCAGTTGTGAAAAGCTTTCCAACCGCCGAAGTTATTGATGCTGTTCCAAACGGTTCTTCCGGCATTGCCGCTGTTTTCCAAACGGATCTCTTTGATTTCAATGGTGCCGCCGGCACTGTCGCTGGGATCAATACGGATCTGATCGACCTTTTTCATAGCGTTCCAGTTGGCAATATTCCGGGGAATAATGGTAACAGTGTTCCACTGATTATCGGATTTCAGCGGAGGAATTACCCAGCAGTTGGCTCCATTGAAAGGCTTGCTGCCTGCGGTAAAATAGAACTGACCGTTTTTGCTGCCCATGCCGTTGGCACGGTAAGTAATGACCAGCTTATCGTATTTGGAGGTGTCGATATTGAGTTTGCGGAAATATATGGAGTTATCAACCTTCAATTCATCAAGTTTGATCACTCCGTTGGCTATTTTACCGGTACAGCGGGCAAAAAGAACCTGCGGACCGAAGTTGTTGGAGGCATCAAACTTATATACAGCGGGAGCAGGAACTTCAGCTGATTTCTCCAGACGGATCTCTTTGATTTCCACTGTGCCGCCGGCACTGTCGGTGGGGTCGAGCCGCAATTCAATGATCCTGCCGCCTTTTTTCCAGCTTTCAAGATTGGCGGGTTTGACTTTAAAAGTATGCCATTGACCGTCGCCGATCATTTCGGGCAATCTCCATGCACGACGGTCGGAAAACTTTTCTCCGGCGTGGTTGAAGTAGAACTGACCGCCCCGCTTTTTGCCGGTAGTCCGGTAGGTGTAGACCAATGTGTCGTACTTTTCCGGATCGATATCCGCTTTAAGGTTGCAAATGTAGGGGTCAAACTTTATATTGTAGAGTTTGAACACACCTTCTTCGATCTTGGTAAGGGTGTTGTATGCCACTTTCCAGCCGTCGAAGTTATTTTCTTTGTTCCATACTGCCGTTTCAGCAGACAAGCTGCCAAGCAGCATGAAGGGCAAAGCCGCCAATAACCATTTTTTCATAAAAAATGCCTCCTTTTTTTATAATGATCACTCTGTATATGAATTTCTTAAATGTTTGACCGTAAGTAATTTTTCCATTTCTTCCAGCGGAATATTTTTTTCGACCGTTAGAACAAGATCCCGCACCGTTCCCGGCAGCAGCGTAAAGCTGTTGTCCGAGAAAGTTGCCTGTATGCCTCTTAATTCGGCAAAAACATAGAACGCCGGTTTATCACTGGTAAGTTCAAGGTGGATTTGCCCATGCTCATCCAAATAGAACTTGTGGGTAATCCGGGCTTGCGGCAGCTGATAATTTTTATATTTTGCCAGAAAGCACTCGTTGGTGAAGGTGTTTTTGCCATCACTGAATTCAAGATACAAAAACTCTTCATTGGGCGTATCAGTCAATTCTGCCAGCGGGATCGTTTCCAGAATTTTCGCCTCATATTCAGCTAATTCAAGGGGAATGACCCGCTGCGAAACCAGTTCGCCGGTAACTTTATAGAGCGATAATGTGATCTTGCCGCAAACCTTTTTGCCCAGATCGCTGACGATCCGCACTTCCACTGTTTCCGGAGTCTTCCGTATGACCGTTGCCATTACGGGTGCGTAAAAGCGTTTGGCGTGGTAGTGCAGCTGCTTCCAGTTGCCGAAATAATCCACACTTGACCACGACGCTACCGGCCAATTATCATTGAGCTGCCAGTACAATGTACCCATGCAGACGGGTTGCAATGTCCGCCAGTACTCCACTCCGGTTTTGATGATCAAAGCCTGCTGCAGCTGACTTAAATAGATAAAATCTTCAAAAGTCGCCGGAAAACGGAAATAGCGGGTAAACATTTCCACTATCTTGGAGTTGCCTGCCAAATTACGCTGATGGTGTTCCATTATCGGCGAAGTAACATTCTGCTGCTTGCCTTGGGTAAAGAAATCCACCGTGTTCTGCGACGGAAACGATTGATAACCGAATTCCGAACAGAAACGGGGCGTTACATCGTAATAAACCTCCATATCCGATCCACCGTGCCACACCTTCCAGTAGTGCATATCGCCCTTGCTGTCGTCATCCCAGCCGCTGGAATCATCCAAACTGTTGCAGGGGCTGGTACGCCAGAAAATACGGGTGTCGTCGGCAGCTTTCACCGCTTTGCCCAATGCCTGATTAAAGCGGTCATAATTCATTATGAGCTGCAGCTCTTTATTGCCTGCCCAGCGTAAAAATGAAGCACACTCGTTATCGCCGCACCACATAGCGATACAGGCGTGATCCCGCAAACGCTTGATCTGGTAATTGATTTCAGATCTGACTTCATTCAAAAACTCTTCGTGCGAAGGGTATTGGGCACAGGCAAACATGCAATCGTGCCACAAAAGAATACCTTTTTCGTCGCAAAGTTCGTAAAAATCTTCGTTTTCATAAAGTCCGCCGCCCCAGACCCGCAAAGTGTTCATGTTAGCAGCAATAACATCGTTCAGCAATTTATCATAACGCTTGCGGCTGAAGGTCTGCGGACGGGCGTCAATGGGTATCCAGTCGGCTCCTTTGGCAAAAACAGCAATGCCGTTGACCTTGTAATAGAGCGATATACCATGTTCATCGGGTTCGCTTATCACTTGCAGATCCCGCAGACCGATCTTTTTGCAAACTTGGGAGGAATCAGCTTCCACGCTCAAATCATACAAAGGCTGCTTACCATAACCTGCCGGATACCATAATTCAGGATTCTCTATAACAAAAGTGGTCTGAACTTTGTTTGATCCCGGCACGATTTCGGCGGCAACTGCTGCTTTTCTGCCCGCAAAAGTAAACACCACATCCTCTACTCCCGCAAAGTCGGAATCCAATTCGGCAAAAACATCCAGTTTGCACTGACCGTTTTGGTGCTGCTGAACAGTATAAACATGCTCGATCCGCACCCCATTGCAGCCGGCAAGATAAATATCGCCATAGATCCCGCTTACCGGAATACATGCCCCCCAGTCCCAGCCGCCGTGACACTGCACTTTTCTTACCAGATTCAAATTGGGCATCCGCCAGCTGTAATTTACCTTGCGGGCAATGTTGAGCGTAAGCTTTTCAGCTTCAGCAGCGGCATATTTTTCCACGGCAGTAACAATTACTTCAATAGTGTTGCAGCCAACTTGCAGAAACTCTTTGACATCGTGCCGTATACGGCAGAACATATTTTTGCTGACAAGCACACTTTTACCGTTGATTTTTACTTCACCAACTGTATCCAGAGAGTCAATATTAAGAAAAATGCGTTTTTGCTTCAGAAACTCCGCAGTTACCTCAAATGTCCGGCTCCACATCCAATCATAGTTGCGTACCCACTGGAGATCATTTTCCTGCATGGCAATATACGGGTCGGCGGCAAGTTTGTTTTCGATCAAAGCCGAACAGTTTTCACCGGGGATTTGAGCCGGAATTGCGGTAAAATCCGCCTTATCGCAAGAGAGTTGCCAAATTCCTGCCAGATCAAGTTTTATCATAAAAACAACCTTTTTTTAACGAATATTCGTTGATTTCAACTTTTAATCAGTGATAAAATTTGATTTTTTCTGTTTATGGTATTATTTTTATCCCATAACATAAAATAACCCGTAATCAGCTTGTTTATGTTGATATTATACCAGAAAACAGCGTAGATTTCAACTGAAAAAATCCATAAAAACTTTAAAATAGTCCAATTTATGAATAAATACGCTAACATAAAAATCAACAGTCGGGGCAAATTATCTGAAGTACCCTACGACTATGTTTTCAGTATAAGTGATTTCCCGTTGGCGATAATGCCGCAGCTGCAGCGGGAATCTCCCGGATGGCACCATCACGATGAATTCTACGAAATAGTGCTGGTCGTTTCCGGCAAAGGCACTCATATTTGCGAAAAAAAGAAGTACCCTTTGCAGCCGCAGGAAATACTGGTAATTGAACCGGGAATGCATCACAGTTATGATACAGAGGCATTCAGTTACTACAATGTGCTGGTTAATTTTGAGCGGCTGCAGCTGCCGCTGTTTGATTTGAAAAGTACAGTTGGGTTTCAAAATCTTTTTGTTCTTGCACCACAATCCCACAACACGCCAAATGGCAACCCATTGCGGCATATTCTACCTGCAGAGGATTACACACAGGCTTTGCAGCTGATAAAAAAAATCTATGAACTGCAGAAAACACAGACGCCGGGATTTCAGATTGGAATGGTAAGATTTTTTATAGAATTTCTGCAAGTGATCTGTCAGGCAACCGAAAAAACGCCCCGGGACAGTTTCAACAGTGCGTTGAAATCTCAAGTTATTTCTACTTTGGCAGTAAATCTGGCAAAACATTGTCACAAACACTGGACGGTTGAAAAAATGTGCAAAGAGTGCGGCATGAGTCGTTCTATGCTGTTCGGGGAGTTTAAAAAATACTACAATGTATCGCCGGTATTGTTTTTGAATAATCAAAGATTGCGTAAAGTCTGCGTTCTGCTGGAGAAAACCGATAAAGATCTGGAATATATTGCCGGAGAATGCGGGTTTGCCAATGGCAGTTATCTGGCAACCGTGTTCAAACGCACCTATAATACGACACCACTGAAATACCGCTGGCAACAGCAAAATCAACAGCAACTCAAGTGATTAAACTTTACCGTAAGACAGCATTGTTTTTTGAACAATATAATCTGATAATCTACATATTTTTGCTTTTATCTGCTGTTCTTGCCGATGGCTGTAATTGCCTGGTTTCGCCTCTCATTTTCGTGCAGTATTTTTTAAAGACTTCGTAATATCCTTCCGGCAGTATGGCACTGCCGCTGCACACCAGCAGCGTTCTGCCGCCGGAGGCAGGGAACAGAGCCTATTTTTATAAATTCCGTTCAGCAAGTTGCCTCAAAACGCCGCATATTCACCAGGCTGGTGGCAATACCGTGTTTGGGGTTGCCGATCTTGCATTCGTATTCCAGAGAGATGTAACCATCGTAGTTGATATCTTTCAGAACCCGGAAGCAGCTGCGGAAATCTATTTCGCCTTCGCCCACCGGACAAGGTACGACCGTATTGTTGACAAAAAGGAAGTCCTTTACATGCACCATGGTAATATAGTCAGCTATGTTGCTGACCCCGTCCAACGGCAATTCACCGCCATGGCTCCAGTAATTGCCGATATCGGCATTGGCACGCAAGTAGGGCGAATTGACTTTTTCGATATAGAAAATCTGTTCGCTGGAGTTTTTGCACAAGGCACTGTGATCTTCCAACGCCATGACCACATTGTATTTTTCGGCAGTTTCCACGCAAGCAGCAAAGGCATCTGCGATTTTTGAACTGTATGTTGCCCAATCCAGATTGTAGCCGCCGGCAAACACCCGCAGTACCGGGCAGCCGAATTGTGCGGCTTCTTCCAGTGCGACCTTGACTTTTTCGATTTCAGCGGGCAATCTATCTTCGGCGATGGCGTTGCCGAAGTTGTTGCCTACGATGTAATTGGCAATGGCGATGCCTTCACCGTCAGCAACTTTTTCAGCTTCGGCAAATTCTGCTGCCTTATCTTCCCCCCAATAATACCCCAGGTCGATACCGTCAAAACCCAAATCGGCGGCAGCTTTAATGATTTTTGCTACCGAACGACCTTCTTCCGGAACCAGCAGATGGGCTCCGTAAACAGCTGTACTCATTTTCATAATAGTCTATGTCCTGATTTTTTTGAAAAAATTTATATTTGACAATGTTGTTGACAACACTGCGTGTTTTATTCATCTTTCTGCCAACAGTCCTCCTGTGCTTTGGCATCAGTAAAAATTTTAATATTTTTTTGCGTTTTTTATTGCTTATTTATGATCCAACCCTTTACTGTTCAGCGTTTGTGCTGTCAGCAGCCTGCCTTTATCAGCATGGGTTTGCCCAATTTGACTTCGGTGTTACCGCCCTCCAACAAGGCACCTTCCGAACCGTAAAGCGTTATTTCCAGCGTGTGTTTGCCCGGAAGGATTTCCAGTTCTGTGGTGTAGGGTTCAAAAATGATCCGTTTGCCGGCTTTGCCATCCAAGACTATATCGCAAACGCCGGAGGTGCCGGGCAAGGCTATTTTCGAGGCTTTTTCTGCCAACTCAAACTCCCACTTGAAAGTGATCGCTCCGTCGTAGAACAGTGCCCCCTGTTCGCCGGTCAAACGCCCGGTTTGCATGGTGTTCCGCCGTGGCGACAGCTCCAGAGCATATTTTTCTGCCCGCCGCAAGGCAAGGCAATAGGTGCTGCGGACAAGTTGGATATCGTCCGACAAATTCGCTGCTGCTGCCTCAAATTCACCTGCCAGAAATGGTATATACTTTTGATCGATACCGGCTTCAAAAGTCAAAGTGTGTTTCCCGGTTTGCAATGCCGTTGCCGGCAGCGTGTAACTCCTGACTTTTTCGTGCCAATGTTCTGCATTTTCAAACTGCGTCAGCAACACGCCGTCGCAGCAGATTTTATTCTGGTAATACTCCGGAACTTCCAACATCAGCGACGGCAATTTGCTTTGATTGCTCCACTCAAAAACGAACTCGCTGCCCTCATGGGTTTTATCCGGCTCAATGGGGATGTGCTGCACGGTGCTGTACGCAACCGGTGCGGTTTCCGGCAATTCAAGCAGCGTCTGCGTTTTTTCCGGGCTGCGGAAGTGTTCCCACGGACCATTGAATACAGCGTATTCGCCGGGAGCAAGGGCGATATTGAATTCTTTATTATTGAAATTCAGCACCCCGGTTACTTCCTGATCGTTCCAGATATTTGCGGCAATCAGCATAATAGTATTGTCGGCAAGTTTTCTACGCATAAAAGCGAGTTTACCGCCGGAGAAAATTACCTCATTGCCGGTTATTCCGGTAAGATTCAGCGTGCCGTCCCAAGTTACGGGATCGATCACCATGGCAAATTTGCCGGGATTTTTTTCCAGATATTCGCGGGTTACCGCCACATAGCCGCAAGCGGAATTTTTCAGTATATCAAAAATGGCAAAGAGATTTTTTCCGGCTTGGGCGTTGCCCTTGAACAACTCTTTAGTGGGTTCGATGACTGCAACTTCGGCAAGATATTCGCCTTGCGAGGCGATCCGGCAGAACTCTGCAAGGTAATCGTTGAAATCTTTCACCCCGTTATGCAGCGAAGAATACATGAATTCCGGCGGGGCAAAATATTTGATGATCCCGCCAAACCGGTGATGCACCGCATGGGGTACAATAAAGTTGATCCCCTGCATGATCTGGTAAGCTGCGATCCGCCGCAGCAGTTGATAATCTGCACCGTGATTGGTGGCGGCAAACATTTCGCACATGCTGCCGGAACGCTTGAGCATGTATGCGGCACTTTGAGCATATTTAGCACGCACATCCCAGTAAGAATTGCTGAAATCCGCCCACTCCGCCCGTCCGGGAGTGCCCCAGATTTTCTGCGGGGTCTTATAGCGGGAGTCGTAATGGGTGCCGCCATCAAGCAACGCCAGTTCGTGGTCGGTACCCGGGTAATCGCTGAAACTCAAGAGCCGCAGCGGATCGCCTTCGCTGTAAACCGATGTACGGGGGCAGGAGGCAAAGTCCAGCGGCCCGGTATCCGAACTGTGGAAGGTGTATTTAAGATTATGATTTTTGCACCACTGATAATTGTTGGCAAACCATTGATTATACAAATATCCGGAGGTTGACCAATAATCGAATGACGCCTGTTCGTTGCGGTTGGCAAGCACTTCCGGCAGCAGCGGCACTATATCGTAATTATGCTGCTGCTTAAAAGTTTCGGCAAAGTTGTCTGACCATGGGTAGTAGACTTGCCCGGTTATTGTTCTTGCCGCATGGGGGCTGTAACGGCGGTTGTCGCAATCCGAAAAAATACCGTACAAACCATTGCCGAAATATTTGCCCAGCCGGGGAACCATGCTTTCGTAGGCAAATTTTATAAAAAGTTCCGAGCTTTCAGGTAATTCAAAGGCGGGGAACCCCCAGTCGACTTCTTTGATTTCAACTTTATTATCTGCTTGCAGCACCAGCCGCTGCTGCCCCAGATGGGGGGCAACCTTCTTGATCCTGCCTGCGGCATCCCCGGGCGGATAGTTGAAGCCGTCATTAAGCCAGAGTTCCAAATCCAGTTCTCTCCCGGCAATAATAAAATTTTCCAGTGCATCCAGCCACCGGTCGGTGAGATAAAGTTCTTCGGTAAAACCGCAGGGCGGCTTGTTGAAAAGCACACAGCCGCCAAAGCCCAAATCGTGCAGACGCTGCATGCTTTTGCGACATTCATCGGTGGTATATGCCGCAGGATCACTGGTATTTAAAAAGTAAAAAGGTTTGGGGCGGAAATTTTTCATAATATCTCCTGATTATCACTATTTGATTGTATTCGATTTGAAAGTAAAAACGCAATTAAGCTTATTCGGTAATAATTTGGGAATGGAAGAGCAGCTGTTCCGGCTTGCCGCCATTCAGCAGACGGGCAATCAGTTCGATCGCCGCATCAGCCATTTCGGCAATGGGCTGTTCGGTAACAACCAGCGGAAAATCGCAAGGAACCGGACTTTCCGGAGCATTGAAGTTGCCAAGATAAAGTTTTTGACCGTCAGCACAGCAGTCGCCGCAGGCTTTCTGGATGACCGGCCACAACCGTCCCTGGGCTCCGACAACTGCCGAGTACTGCTTTTTTTTCAGTTCAGCCACAATGGCGTTATACAATAATTGCTCCATTCTCCGGTCGACTTGCCCGTTGTGTTCCGTTTTATCAAAATCACAGCCGTCGATCACAGTTACCTTGCCGCCGGCTTGGGTCATAACTTCACTCAAGCCCGCCGCCCGCAAATGCGAAAACATAAATTTCATATTAAAACTTACATACAACACATTTTTGACGGATTTCTCCAGCAATTTCTTCCCCATGGCTCTGCCGTCGGCGGCAAAATCACCTGATACATAGCTTACAGCAGGGTTATCGTATTCGCGGTTGAACAATATTACATGCTGCGGGCGAGCCAGCAGTTTCTGCAAGGTTTTACCATATTTGAACACACTGGGGGCCAGCCACAGAACTACTTGCGGCTCCAGACGGTCGATCTCGTAAAAGAGCGTTTCTTCGTTATCATCGTAGCAGTAAAAAAGCGTATGATACGAGTGGTTGCGGGAAGCCTCCACCAAGCTGCTGACAAATGTACCCTGCAAATCAACACGGGGAGAAATTATCAAAAATATCCTCACATGCTTTGCCGCTGAATCGGGCCGTCGGACAAAACAGCCTTTGCCCTGAATACGGTAGATCAAGCCCCGTTCTTCAAGTTTTTCCAATGCCTTGCGGACAGTCATGGTGCTGCAATCAAACTCCTGCCGCAGTTCGTTCTGACTGGGCAGAGGAGTATCGTGCGGGCTTTGATCGATCAAAGCCAACAGATGATTCATTACTTTATCTTGCAGTATAGCCATATAATACAGTCCAAAATTGAATTTTTTGCAACGGAGCAGATTTTTTTGATCCGCCCTGAATTATTACTTTAGCATAAAATAATTTTTTTTCAATTATTCAACTGATTTAAGCAACATTTTCCGCAACGACAAACTCCCGGGATTGATCCCGTTGACCGTTATACGGTATAAACTTGCATCGGCACAATCGCTGTTAACCCTTGCCACTTCGGTTTTGTTCCAGCAAATAACATAAATTGATTTGCGGCGGGTCACGGTCAAAACCCCTTTGGCGGGGGCTTTTACCGTCAGCGGAGTACTTTTTATCAACTGGCTCTGATGACCGGGGCGGCCGCTGATGGTAAATTTTTTGCCATCGGCAGAACCGGTAAAGCTCACCCGGAAAAAGCTTTCGCCGTTAGCGTTGGAAACCGACATGCCGTAACTTCCGGCGATTTCCGGTTTGGCTGCTTGCCACGCAATTTCGCAACGCAGGTCAAAATCGCCGCCAATCTCGCCGATAAAGCGGTCGTAAGAGGCGTTAGCACCCAATTTGGCGTTTTTCAACCCCTTGATGGTCAGGGTGTTGTTTTTTACTATGCTTTCAATAGTATCGCACTTTTCCTGCCAGAATATCTGCCATTCAGAAGCGAGTTTATCGCCGTTGAAATTTTCTTCAAAACTGGCTCCGGAAACTGCCGTGATGGCTGCCGAAAAAGCGAGGATCGTACTGTAAAAGAGCTTTTTCATTACTTACTCCCTTCCAACCGGAACAGCAGACCGCCGCCGGGGGGCAGATCGACTTTGGCCTTGGAGGAACCGACTTTGCTCCAGGTGCCTTTGAGTGCATCAAAGCGTTCAAGGTTGCCGGGGGCGGTCAGAGTGGTGGAAACCGCATCTTTATAGTCGATATTGACCACCAGCACATGACTTGCCTTGTTGTTTTTGCCGAAGTAACCCAGCACATAACCGGTGATACGGGGCAGAACAGCAGAGGCATTGTTGGTGATTTTCCGGTTGTAGCTCGGTGCAACAGTGCCCTGCGGTTTATTTTTCAGTTTTGGTTCCAGCTGGAAGATGCCGCTTTCGGGCAGAACTTCCACGCCGAAGGGGATCGTGCCGGTGTGGTATGCGGCAATGGACTTGAGATCCATAAGTTCAGTAGCGATCGCCACAAATGCCCGGTTGAGGGTCTTGGCTTCTTCGTACAAATGAGTGGTTTTCTGGGTAGCATAGTCACGCATACCGCCCCGGTGGCCCCGCCAGCTATAAACATAGCAGCTCAAACCTTGCGAACCGTAAGCCAGCGACGAGTAAGCCAGATAACGGTACTCTGCCGCAGTCGGGATACGGTGGATGGGCCGCCAGGAGCAAGCCTGCACAATGTTCATGGAAGGTATGTTGCGCTGCAAGGCCGCTTTGCGGATTACCGCCTGATTGTTGAAAAAGTTGGCACTGTCGCCATTGACCCGCAAGTGGTAAGCGTCGTAGCTCAAAAGCTGGGGCTTCAAACGGGTGCAATAATCTTCGATATGGGCGGCGTAGGCTTCCATTTTATCCAAGCCGCGCTGTTCGCCGAAATACTGCATATTGCTTGCCCCCATGGGGTACATATTGTTGAAGTGCAGGATTTCCGGAGCATTTTCGATCATGAAGTTCACCCGTGCCTGTGCAGCCAGCATGCGTTTGCCGTAGCCGGGTTCGTCGCCGCAGCTCACCCCCAGCAAAGCCGGGTGGAACCGCACACTTTCCAGCCAGCCTTTGAGCCTGACCAGATCGTCGGGCTTGCGGGGATCGCCGGGCATCCACAAAATGCCGCGGATTCCGTATTTGTGCATTATATCCAAATCGAACATATTTTTGCCGAACGCCACATTAAATCCGGCGGCAGCAAGTTCTTTGGCAAATTCTTCGCTCATATTCGGCCCCGCCCAATACCAGATGATGGGCTTGGTGTGTTTCCAACTTGTACGACTGGGCTTGCGGGCGGCCGCCAACGGAGCAACGCTCTTGCTGAAAGCGATCTCTTTGATATATACATTGATGGCGTGTGCCGGTTTGATGCCCTTCTTGGCATTACCGGCGTAACCGGATTTATTGTAAACCAGCCGGATAGCAGCGGCAGGGGCGGTGGAGCCTTTTCCGGAAATAAACTTCCAATCCCGCAAACGGACAGTGTATTCATCTTTCCGCCGTTCGATCAAGATCTTGCCTTCGGCCTTGGTGGGCATGGCAAACATAGTTTTAGCCCGGGGCGAACCGACGCTTGCCAACGCCTGGGCGGCTCCGGCAATCCAGCTGTCTAACAGACCGCCTTCCACCAGCACGTTGCCGTTGTTATCCAACACCTGCAGCACAACTTCGCCCATGGCAGCTGCGTCGATCTGGTCCCACATCATATCGATCGAAGCGGTAAAATCGCCGGAATGAGCTTCCAGTTTGCGTTCCATTATTACCGTAGAAGCTGCGGGTTTTGCCGGAGCTCCGGTAAAGCCTTCGATTGCCCAGGTGTTGTTTTTCAAGCTGCAATTCAAACCTTTGGCACCGACTGCACTGACCATACGCCAGTTGTCCCAGAAGTTTTTGTCAGCTTTCTGCTGCACTTCGCTGCTGCGTTCAAAGGTATTGATTTTAACATTTTTGACTTCAAATGTGCCGAAATGGCTGGGCGGAAGTTTTTTGTTGCCCAGATAACGGCTGTGCTGAAACTGCAAGCGGAATTTTACTATTTCATCAGCTTTGCCGGTAAACTCGTCCAACACTTTTCCGTTGCAGCTGAAAGTATACTTGTTGCCGCTGCGTTCCATGGCAAATACCGCTTCACCTTGCGGTTTCAAACGCTGTTTGCCCTTGCGTTTAGTTTTGGGCGTAGGTGCAACTACTCCGAAAGCAGAGGCATTTTCTGTTATCCAGTTATCCAGCAAACCACATTCGGCAACCACTCCATTTGCATCGTTCAATGCCTGCAAAACGATCATACCCATAAAAGCGGCATCTTGCGTATCGAATTTCAAACTGAAATCCGCCGCAAAATCCCCGCTGATTTTTCCGACCTGCCGCTCGTAAGCAACGATATTGAGCTTTTTAAGATTTTCTTTGGTAAAGCCGGTAACCTTGACCCCGCCGGAGGGATTGTCGGCAAATACCAGATCATCGGCATTCCGGGCAACGATCTTTTTCCAATCCGCAGAAAATTTTCCGCCGGTAAAGGAATCACTGACATTCTCCGCCGACAAACCGGCAGCACTCAAGATTGCTGCTGCAAGCAGCCAACTCTTTTTCATTGAACACACTCTTTCTTTAAGTTGATATGTTATATATTTTGTTGTTATATTACTCTTCAATGCCCTTACGGAACGGCAGGTTATCATCTTTATTGAACTGTTTATTACTTATGAACTCCACATGGCCATCGACAAAACATGCGGGAACAGCGTTTTTATCACTGTGGTAATTATTCCAGGCATTATCCCCATCCCAGTCAAACAGAACCCTTGATGCGTCAGTAGTATTGGTTGCTGCATCTTTCATCTTGCAGCATACATGTGCGACCATCGACGAAGGCGTTGCAATGCTTGCCATGGTGCGTGGTTTGTAAATGTCAGCATCCCACTTTTGTCCCAGCCAGCAATTCATAGCATAATTACAGCCCTGCAAACCATAATAACCACGGTTGTAAAGATCGCTGGCTTTTGGGGTCGGTGGAGCCCAGGTTTCCGTCGGACAGCGGAAAAAAGTCATAGCGTCATTTTCATTGCCCTTTATGCTGCCTTTTTTGCGGTAGGCAAAGATGTTTCCTTCGTATGTATAACCCAAATATATCCCGACAAAATTGGGATAACGGGCACCGCCCCCAGTTGAACAATAAACCCAATCGTCGTTATCAGCTACATAAAGCGGGATGCAATTACCCAGCGACTTAAGCTGCGAAAGACAGCTGGCGGTTTTTGCCCGCTCCCGGGCTGCGGAAAGTGCCGGCAGCAGCATTGCCGCCAATATGGCGATAATGGCAATGACTACGAGAAGTTCTATCAGAGTGAAGCTGTACAGCTTCACTTGCCTGCAGGCAAGTGAACATGTTGTCTTCATAGAATTATTTTTCATAAATTCCTCCAGCCGGGTACGGCAGATCGGCGAGATTGTTTCCGGCAAATCCTGCTTATTGTTGTGCTGTTTACTTATTACTCTTTTCATACCATTACCCCTTAACAAAAATGTTATCAATAAAAAACGCACTTTGATTTATAGTACAATATAATATAAGTTAAGTTGTTTGTCAAGGGCAATACCGTAAAAAAGTCATAAATTATATGCTTTACAGTATAAATTAAGGCAGATAACCGAACTGAAAAACTGCTGCCATACAGCAGCCTCCGACCGTTGTCCGATGCTTGTGTTTTTTTAATTCACCAATATGAAAATTCGAAGTGGAATCAAACCCGCTACAATCAGTGCTGTTACAATGATGTTACAACCGCATATACCGGAAATTTCGCCTCAAAGCTTAATTGCGGCACTTAGAAATTATGGTGAAAAGAAAATCAAGATTTTCTCCGGGATAAAGCAAACAGCGTAATTCCCCAACATCGCAAGGGGGCAGATACGAAAACGGAGCGTGTTTTTATCTGCCCCCATTTTTGTCTGGAAAATTTACCCTCAAAATTCTTACCTGGGCAAGGTGGTTTGTCTGGAAGATGAAAATGGAATGTCAAAAATGTGGATCAAAACTTATACAGCAACAACTATTCGTGAAACCACCATGCTGCCTGGAGACGGTGCAGGAGGCTATACGGCAGCCGGGACTGCTGCTGCGAGTTCGGTACTTATACTGAAGAGAAAGAAGTCTGATAAAAACAATCCACCCTGCTGAAAGCAAAAACTCTCAAAATGATGGATTTTTTTGTTCTGCTGAACAATGTGTTTTACCTTATCTGGCGGCAGGTTCTATTTTTTCCTCTTCCCAGCCGATGAGGTTGCC
>JAZSHD010000164.1:0-4819 GCA_045533055.1 Victivallaceae bacterium
TACAGCCAAACAATCCCTCAAAAGCAAGCGATGTTTAAGCAATAAATCAATAAGTTTTTGCCGGATAATATCATGCAAAGGTATTTTTTCAGCGGCGGAGAAGGATTTATTAATATAAAACTTAATTTAAACGCCAGATAAATACCAAATACGCAACAAAATTAAGTAAACAGTAAATTTTATAATTTTTAACACAGACACAGCATAGACGGACTGCACCGACAAATGACAACTGAAAAAATTTGAGATGTTTTGGGAAAGTTTGGGAAGGTTTGGGAGCATTACTGGCTTTACTGTTAGCCATAAGCACTCCGACCTGTCGGACAAACTACGCCATAAGCTGCTGACACATTACCAAATTTATACTTTTTCCTGCGACATCATATCTTTTTTTTTCAAATCACAAAAACGCCCCGGATAAAAAGTTGTTGTATCTCTCGCTGACATAGTAACAGTAGAGCGTATCTGGATTGGCGGGCGAAAACTCCAATTTTACATCGTTGGTATCAAAGAAGTTTCCGGAAAGTTTTTTGATCCTTTTGCCCCGCAAAATCAAAGGGTTCCATTGATTTTTTCCGTAATATATATTTTGCGGCGGCGAAAGCAATTGTTTTTCAAAGAATTTCTGTGCCGTTTCATTGGCGTAAACCCCTCCATCCAGTGCAATTTCAAGCAATTCCTGCGACCAGACGACCTCTTTGACCAGTTCCGGTCGGGCGTGGTAACCGCAAAAGGCAAATATCCCGAATCCCAGACCAAGCAATACCAACGCAACTGCCGGAATAAGTAAAAGTTTTTTCATTTGGCAAAGTATCCCCCATTTTTAGGAGCTCCACAGAATTCTATCAAGCCGCTCTGCCGCAACTGTCGCAAATAACGTTCTATTGTCGGACGGCTCTTTTGCATTTGCTTCATCAAATCAGGTACCCGCAAACCGGGGTGATTTTTCATTACTTGCAAAAGTTTTTCACAGTCAGGAGTTAATGCAGTTGTCTGAACAGATGCAGTTTCATTGCCCAACAAACGGAGCAAATCCCGCAAAGTATCGATTTCGCGGTCAATAATAAAGTCGATAAACTTTGCCGGAGTCCGGTGTGCCGCTTCCAGAAGCGTGATATATTCCGGACGCAAAATCGGCGGGATAATCGCCACCGGATAACCGTGCCGGATCAATATCAAATTCATTAACAGCCGTGCAACTCTGCCGTTGCCGTCAACAAAAGGATGGATGAAAACAAATCGCTTGTGTACTTCTGCCGCAAGTTTTACCGGATGAATATTTTTTTCATTTTCATTTAGCCACCGGATAAATTCATCCATTAAAACTGCTGTTTTTTCCGGGGGCGGCAATGGATAACGACTGCCGCTGATAAAGACTTTCACTCGGCGGAACTTTCCTGCCTGTTCCGGATTTATCCGCTTATAAAAAAGCTCATGCAGTTTGAGAATATCAGCAACGCTCAAATCTTTATCTACCGCCACAGCATGGATATAGTCGTATGCTTCGGCGTGACCAAGTGCTTCATAAACATCGTGCAAAGGTCTGCCTTGAACCGTCAGCCCATCTTCAATAATTACTTTGGTTTCCGATTCAGTAAGACTGTTGCCTTCAAGTGCATTGCTTGACCAGGTCAAACCGACCCGGTAGTAGTTGCGCAAAGAAGTCAACGTTTCCGGTGGAAAAGGCCGGAAATTATCCAGTTTACTTTTCAGAGCATCGCACAAAGCGGTTTTGTCCATCATTTTACTCCATCATTACTCCATCACTGCTGATAATATAACTGGTGATGGAGTAAATTTCAAATCGAAAAACTGCCGGGATAAAAAAATTTTTGATTACCCGGTGCGGCAAAACCTGCCAGACAGGTCAGATCGGCAAATGTAAGATAGAGTTTTTCCATTTTTCAATTATGCCAATCATCATACACTTTTTTTATTCCGATAAAGCATCCGACAGATAACACTCCCAAGCCTTCCAACAATTTGAAGCTATTGTGAACATGCGGAACATTATATAACGCTCCATAAATCGCCGCTCCCGCAAGGCATATACCACCGATGCCAAGCAATATCATCAAGAGCAATTTCAGGAATTTTTTCATTTTTGCTCCGTTCAGAAAAAGTTTGTATAATCATTGCCGTCATCCGGAACATACAAAACCCGGTCATGAAGCAGCATTTCCCCAAATCCAAACAGCGGATATTTTTCCTCCCACATTTCAACTGCGGTATGATAAGAATGGTGTTCCGGGTGTCCGGTCTTTTCAAAGGCTTTAACTATAGCATTGATATAACGCGGAGAAATCAGATTGTGTGTGTAAATTCCGCCGCAATGAAACAGACATTCCTGATATTCTTCCGCCATCTCCCACTTACCCGGTAATTTGGAAAATTCTTCTTCCAAAGCGGCTTCGCCCAGTTCAAATTCCTGCACAAGTTCCTCTGGGGAAATTTTTTTCAAAAATTCTTTTTCGCTGTCTAACGATTGAGAAAGTTTGCTGAATTCTTCTTGCGAAACAACCTTGATTTCGTAAAGTTTAGGAACGAATTTTGCCTTTATCATCAGCCAATAACGCACGATATATTCGTAAAAGAATTGCACAAAAATATTTTCTCTATTTTCTGTTTCAGGTTCTGTTCTCATTTGCGACCAGTTTTTTTCGACAAAACTTTTGAATTCCAGAAATTCCGGCTGCAAATCTTCTGCCGGCAGTGAATGTTCCCATTTCTTTATAAAATACTTCAAAGCAGCACATTGACTAGTATAAAATCCATAATCGACATCTGCGGAGATCCATTGAGTGAACTTTTCAAACAATTTGCGGATGATCGCGGGGGTATTTAAACGGTCACATGCGATAAACAAGCCGTCCCGGAAACCTTTTGAAATCTTGTCCAAGAATTCAATGACTTCAGCTTCATATTTTTTGTCGCAACCCAAATATGCAAATAACAATTGGTAGTTGCTGTAATCAAATTCTGTTTGGAAAATAATCTTTTCCAATTTATCGCTGACCAGACAGCCTTTTTCTGGCAGCATCTTGCAAATTTCTCCAATAATATCAAAATCAAGATACTTGCGTTCAATCACTGCATTGAACAGCTGCACAAGTTCTGCATCCGTGCAATCTGAAAAAATACATTTTTCATCCAACAGGCGCGGAAAATGTTCAAAGTCATTACACAGAACGAGTTCACAGGATTCTTCCGGATCAAAAACACAGTCATATTCTAAATTATTCAGCTTGAGCTGCCGAATGATGATTTCATTGATTTCATTTACTGATGTCATTTTTATTCCTCCGAATGGGTGTCATCGACTTCCCAGGTGTACGCTATGAACGAAATACCCTCTTGCCGGGCGATTTCCATAGCTCTTTTTCTGGCTTTGAGAACTTTGCTGAAAAGAGTGCGAAACCAACAGGGCGGCTTTTCCCAGTACGGAGCGTCAAGCTGCTTTTCTTCATCCCATACCGCTTTACAATCCACCAGCAATGCATTGTGCGGTTTTGCTGCTATGATACAATTTTCTTTCATCACACACTCTTGAGTAAAGTTCAAATCCACTCATCTGACAAGATAATATAACATTAGCAAGATAAAATTCAATTTGCTGCTGTAATATTATGGAAAATAATTTTACACGGCAAATTTGCTGAAATATTCAAAAGGAAAATTCTATATTATTAATATAAAACTTAATTTAAACGCCAGATAAATACCAAATAAGCAGCAAAATTAAGTAAACAGTAAATTTTATAATATTTAACACAGACACCGCATAGACGAACTGCCTGACAAATGACAACTGAAAAAATATGGGGAAGTTTGGGAGCCTTACCGCCAGTACTGTGGGCTATACGCACTCCGACCTGTCCGACCTGTCCGACCTGTCCGACCTGTCCGACCTGTCCGACCTGTCTGACCAGTCCGACCTGTCTGACCAGTCCGACCTGTCTGACCAGTCCGACAAGCCGCCGGCAATATACCGCCACCTTTGCCGCCCCCAAAGTACAGCTTCCCAATCCTTCCCAATACATCCCAATCCCCACCAGTACACAAGCACGCTAACCAACAGCTACTCTCCCATCCGGCTCCGTGTTACTACGGCGTGACAAGTCCGGCTTCGTTACACTACGCCGCGACAAGCAAACCGTCCCGCAAAGCTGGCGGTTAGCCCGAGGTAGAGCGACAGCGGAAATTCGGGCACTCACTCTAAAGGGAGAGCAGCACGACATTGAAACTGCCGAATTTTTTATGGCGGGTGGGCAAAGCCTGACCGCAGGCATGTTTCAAACAACAAAAAAAGCTAAACACCACAAGCACGCTAACCAACAGCTACTCTCCCATCCGCCTCCGTGTTACTACGGCGTGACAAGTCCGGCTTCGTTACACTACGGCGTGACAAGCAAACCGCCGGAGGCGGTTAGCCCGAGGTGGAGCGACAGCGGAACCCGGGCACTCACTCTAAAGGGAGAGTAACACGGCGATAGATACGCTTGTGCTGCCGACGGGGTGCAGGCGATTGGTTTTACCAATCGCAAGGGGTATACGGTGGGAAAAGCCGGGCAAGCTTGCTTGCAGCCGGCTTTTCTGCCGTATCCCCCCGGCAGGTTTCACCTGCCGCCTGCACCCCATTCCGGGCATAAAAAAACCCTTGACTGCGGTAACAATCAAGGGTTCTAAATAAAATTTCTGGCGTCGTGCTACTCTCCCACACTCATATGTGCAGTACCATCGCCGCTGGAGCTCTTAACTACCGTGTTCGGGAAGGGAACGTGTGTTGCTTCTCCGCTATAGACACCAGAAAAAATTTTCA